>NZ_AEIQ01000055.1:0-516 GCF_000152185.1 Dermacoccus sp. Ellin185
CGCCGATGGTGAGGCTGGGGTGACCAATTTACTCAACTTGATAGACAAAGAAATGCGCGTGGCAATGACATTGACCAGTGCAAACCGAATTCAAGATATCAATCGAGACTGTTTAGTAGATTTTAGCAGCCTGACTTGATAGACTGATAGTGAATAGTCAACCTCAGCGTCTCTATGATATTTTCTATTTTAGTAAATGCTAAGACTTTATGGCTAAACTATAATTTTTTTAAACTAAGTGCGCCACTAAGTGCAATGAATTTATCAACTTCATGGCGCAATAACCGCTTATTATCAGTAGTCGATTGAGCGATGGTGAATGAATTTAATATTGATACTTTTTATTTTCGATAAAAAAAACCGCTCTATGAGAGCGGTTTTTGTTGTTTATGACCTATCAAATTCTAGAAAAAAGCCCATCGGTTTTTCAGAATAGCTGACCAGTAAATTTTTGGTATTTTGGTAATGCTCTAACATCATTTTGNGGTTTTTCACGCCCGATGCCTGATTTCTTGT
>NZ_AEIQ01000054.1:0-34501 GCF_000152185.1 Dermacoccus sp. Ellin185
CGGGGGGACGCTCTCGCCCGGGCGGGGGACGTGGACCTGCTCCCCATCGGCGAGCGGCCGAGCCAGGTTGATCGCCGTCGCGTCGGCACCCGACATCCCGCCGGCCGCCGTCACGGCATCCGCGACGCGGCCTCCGGCCGGCACCTGGACGACGCCCGGGCGCCGCACCGCCCCGACGACGTGAATGCTGAGAGGCGCGCCGCTCGTCGCGCCGGCGACCGAGGCCATGGCAGTGCTGTGAGACGGCGTCGCCGCAGCACCCCTACTCCCCGTCGTCGCCACGCTGGCGCTCCCGGCGATACGCGGCGATGACGACGCGATGAGCGCCTTCGGTGCCGCACCGTCATCTCCGGAACTGAGCAGCAGACGCAGCCCCAGCACGGCGACGGCGAGCACCGCGCACACGCCGATGAGCAGGGCAGCCGGACGCGAGGGACGCCATCGGGCGTCCTCGAGGCCGTCCGGTGCTCGGACGAGTCGGCGGGCGGTGCGTTCCGGTTCGGGCACCCACGTCGGTTCGTGGCGGGCGCGTTCGATCTCGGCGAGCACCTCGTCGAGCCGGTCGTCGGTCTCGGGCAGCGTTCTGCGGGTCATGCCTCGACGGTAAGAAGCCCCATCCCTCCACGCTCGCTGACGCGAGCCGAAGGTGTGGAAACGCGTGCAGGCGCGTGCCGGATGGGCCCGTGGCCGTCACAGCTGTGGAAGAGGCGCGCCCGATGCGGCTCGCAGCAGCCGTCGTCAGCCCGGCGGTTCCGGCATCACCGCGACGACGGCGCCGAGTGCTCCGGCGCCCACGTGCGCGGTGACGACGGCTCCCAGGCGCGCCTGCACCGGCGCCATCGCCCACCGCACGGCTGACGACGACGCAGCGTCGGCCTCCGCTGCAGCGCGGGCACCGTCGCCCCGTGTTCCGTCCGGCGAGGACGCTCCGAGCGCAGCCACGTCGCCAACCTGGTCGGCCGCATCGGGGCCCGCCGCGCCTGGGGCACCGTCCGCTCGCGGACCCGCAGCCCGGCTGCCCGGCCGGGCCGGCCCCGTCGCATCGTCACCGGTGCCCCCAGACGAACCGGTCGAGCTCGCTTCAGCGGAACGCGCTTCACCGTCCCGCCCCGCCCCAGGGGACGCGCCACCGCCCAACCGGTCGACGAGCACCTGCGCCAACTCGGAGTGCTGCAGCGAGTGCACGGCGCAGACGCGTTTGCCCTCGCCGAGGTTCTCGGCCTGAGCCAGAGCCCACGTCCCGAGCCGCTCGACGGCCTTGCCCCGCGATCGCACGCGCGCGAGCGGCGCGATGACGCCGTCGTCGACCTGCAGCAGCGGTTTGATCGACAACGCCGAGCCGAACAGAGCCCCGGCTCGCCCGATCCGCCCGCCGCGGCGCAGCGGTTCCAACGAGTCGACGTAGAACGCCGTGCGCGACGACGCGCACGTGGCGCGCGCCGCCTCGGCCACGGCGTCGACGTCATACCCGGCCTGCGACCAGCGCAGCGCCGCGAGCACGCCGAAACCGAGCGCCATGCCCAGCGTGCGCGAGTCGACAACCTCGACGTCCAACCCCGCCTCGAGCGACGCCAGCCGCGCCGAGCTCACCGTCGACGACAACGCCTGCGATGCGTGCAGCGACACGATGCTCGTGCATCCGGCGTCCGCGAGCGCCCGGTAGGCCTCGACGAACGCCGCCGGTGACGGGCGCGACGTCGTCACCGCTATCCCCTCGGCCTGTGCGGAGGCGACCGCGTCAGCCCCCAACTCGTCCTCGGGGCGCGTGACGTCGCCGATCGTGACGTTGAGCGGCGCGACCCTCAGCAGGCTCGCCGCGTCAGGCGCGCAGCCTGCGACCAACTCGGCGGGGAGGCAGGCGGTCGAGTCGGTGACGACACCGACCCGACCGGCCCTGCCACCGGCTCGAGCCATCAGCCCGCGACGATGTTGACGAGCTTCGGCGCGCGCACGATGACCTTGCGCACCTGCTTGCCCTCGAGGAAGTTCTGCACCTTCTCGCTGGCGAGCGCCGCGGCCTCGAGGTCGGCCTCGCTGATGTCGGCGGCGACGTCGAGACGGTCACGCACCTTGCCCGCGACCTGGACGACGGCGACGACGGTGCCCTGCACGAGGTGCGCCGGGTCGGCTGTCGGGAACGGCTCGAACGCGAGGCTCTGCTCGTGTCCGAGGCGGCGCCACAGCTCCTCGCCGAGGTGCGGGGCGAGCGGCGCCGTCATGAGGACGATGGCCTCCGCGGCCTCGCGCGGCACGGCGTCGAGCTTCGTCAGCGCGTTGTTGAGTTCGATCAGCTTCGCGACGGCCGTGTTGAAGCGCAGGTTCTCGTAGTCGCCGGTGACGCCGTCGATCGTGCGGTGCACGAGGCGTGTCGTGGCCTCGTCCATCCCCTCCTCGTCGACCCGCAGCTCACCGGTGTTCTCGTCGACGACGTTGCGCCACAGGCGCTGCAGGAAGCGCTGTGATCCGACGACGGCGCGCGTCTCCCACGGTCGCGAGGCGTCGAGCGGACCCATCGACATCTCGTAGACGCGGAACGTGTCGGCACCGTAGGTGTCGCACATCTCATCGGGCGTCACGACGTTCTTGAGCGACTTGCCCATCTTCCCGTACTCGCGGGTGACTCGCTGGCCCTGCCACTCGTAGATCGTCTCGTCGCCCTCGACGCGCTCGCGCACCTCCGCGGCCGGCACGGGTTGGCCGCGCCCGTCGCGGAAGGCGTACGCCTGGACCATGCCCTGGTTGAACAGCTTGCGGAACGGCTCCTCACTCGAGATGAGGCCGAGGTCGAACAGCACCTTGTGCCAGAAGCGCGCGTACAGCAGGTGCAGGACGGCGTGCTCCGCGCCACCGACGTACAGGTCGACGCCGCCCGGGTCGTTCGCGACACCCTTGCCGAAGCCGCGGCCCTTGCCGAGCCAGTACTCCTCGCACCCCGCGTCGACGAAGCGCTCGGTGTTCGCGGGGTCGGCATAGCGCAGCTCGTACCAGCACGAACCGGCCCAGTTGGGCATCGTGTTCGTCTCACGCGTGTACCTCTTGACACCGTCGCCGAGGTCGAGTTCGACGCTGACCCACTCGTCGGCGCGCGACAGCGGCGACTCGGGCATCGACTCGGCGTCCTCCGGGTCGTACGTCTTCGGCGAGTAGTCGGCTACCTCGGGCAGTTCGACGGGCAGCATCGACTCCGGCAGCGCGTGGGCCGTCCCGTCCTCGTCGTAGACGATCGGGAACGGCTCGCCCCAGTAGCGCTGACGCGAGAACAGCCAGTCGCGCAGGCGGTACGTGGTCGTGCCCGTGCCACGCTCGTTGGCCTCGAGCCACTCGATGACCTTCCTCTTCGCCGTCTCGATGTCGAGCCCGTCGAGCGACAGCCCGGCCGTCGACGAGTTGATCGCGGCGCCCTGGCCCGTGTACGGCTGATCCTCCGGGTGGCCCTCGCTCGGCTGGACGGTGCGCACGATGTCGAGGCCGTAGGCCTGCGCGAACTCCCAGTCACGCTCGTCCTGCGCGGGCACGGCCATGATCGCGCCCGTGCCGTAGCCCATGAGGACGTAGTCGGCGACGAACACGGGCACCGCCCGACCCGTCACGGGATTCGTCGCGAAGGCACCGGTGAACACACCCGACTTGCCCTTCTCCCCCGCCTGACGCTCGACGTCGCTCTTGCGCGAGGCCTCACGGCGGTAGGCGGCGACGGCGTCGCGCGGCGTCCCGGCACCCGCCGTCCACGACTCATTCGTCCCGGCTGGCCAGGCTTCCGGGACGATCGTCTCGAGCAGCGGGTGCTCCGGCGCGAGCACCATGAACGTCGCGCCGAAGATCGTGTCGGGACGCGTCGTGAAGACCTCGATCTGTTCGCCCGAACCGGCCTGGGTCGCGACGTCGAAACGCACCGACGCGCCGTTGCTGCGCCCGATCCAGTTGCGCTGCTGCAGCTTGATCGACTCGGGCCAGTCGAGGCGCTCGAGATCGTCGACGAGACGGTCGGCGTAGTCGGTGATGCGCATCATCCACTGCGGCAGGTTGCGCTTGAACACCGGGAAGTTGCCGCGCTCGGTGCGGCCGTCCGCCGTCACCTCCTCGTTCGCGACGACGGTGCCGAGGCCCGGCGACCAGTTGACGGGGGCGTCCGACTTGTACGCCAGGCGGCGCGCGTTGATCGCCTCAGCGCGCCCGGCGGCGTCGAGGTCGCCCCACGCCTCGCCCGACGGCGTCGCGACGCGGCCGCTCTCGTACGCCTCGACGAGGGTGTCGACCGGGCGGGCCTTGCTCGCGTCCGGGTCGTACCAGGCGTCGAAGATCTGCAGGAAGATCCACTGCGTCCACTTGTAGTACGACGGGTCGATCGTCGCGAACGTGCGGCGCGCGTCGTGCGACAGCCCGAGCTGGCGCAGCTGACGACGCATGTTGACCATGTTGTCCTCGGTCGTCTTGCGCGGGTGCTGGCCCGTCTGAACGGCGTACTGCTCGGCCGGCAGCCCGAACGCGTCGTAGCCGAGGGTGTAGAGGACGTTCTTGCCCTGGGTGCGCTGATAGCGCGCGTAGACGTCCGTCGCGATGTAGCCGAGCGGGTGACCGACGTGCAGCCCCGCACCCGAGGGGTAGGGGAACATGTCCTGGATCATGACCTTCTCACGCCCGGCGACGCCCTGCTCGTCCGCCCACGGTCCGCTTGGGTTGGGGGCCTCGAAGGTGCCTGCCTCCTCCCACGCGTCCTGCCAGCGGCGCTCGATCTGCCCCGCCAGTTCCGCGGTGTAGCGCTGGCTGTGTTCGGTCTCGCTCAAGGGATCGTCCTCACATCGCGTCGGTGCGGGCAGGCCCCGCGAAAGTTCCGGCTCATTATGTCAGGGCGGCCGGGGGCACGTCGTCGGCGTTTTCCCGCGCTGGCCGGTTCGGGCAGCGCGTCGCCTCCCCCTCGGCCCGCCCGGGCCCTGGCATGACGAAGGCCGCCACCTCGGGAGGTGACGGCCCACGTCATGCGAAGCGCTTCTCGCGAAGCACCACGGCGATCAGATCTGGTTGAGCTGCTTCGCCATGGCCGACTTCTTGTTGGCGGCCTGGTTCTTGTGGATGACTCCCTTGGAGACAGCCTTGTCCAGCTTGCGCGAGGCAGCAGCGAGGGCCGTCGACGCGGCGTCCTTGTTGCCGGCCTCGACCTCGGCGCGGAACTTGCGGATCCACGTGCGCAGTTCGGACTTGTAGGCCTTGTTGCGCTCGGTACGAATCTCGTTCGTCTTGATCCGCTTCATCTGCGACTTGATGTTTGCCACGAAAATCTCACTTCTTCGGTCGAATGTGTTCTGTCGTGAGGGCGACAGACGGCCTCTCGGATATGGCGTGGGGACACCTGGCGATGAGAGACCGCTGGTTACTGCTGTTGCGTGTGCGCACGACCTGAGCCCACACGCACTCGCTCAAATCTACCAGCCGAGCCACCGCGCGGCGCAATCGGGGCGGCGGGCCCGAGGCCGTCAGTGACGCTCGCTCGGCGCGTGGCGCTGACGACAGATCTCGAGGACCACGTGCTCGACGGCGTACTGCGGATCGCGTCCACCACCCTTGACGGCGAAGTCGGCCGCGGCGACGGCCTGGATCGCGCGTCCGAGACGGACGCCGTCCCATCCGCGCGACGCCGTCCGCGCCTTGTCGACCTGCCAGGGTGGCATCCCCAGCTGCTTCGCGAGATCCGCACTGCGTCCACTGCCGGCCGAGGCGACCTTGGCGACCTGGCGCAGCTGCGAGGCGAGGACGGCGACGATCGGCACGGGATCGACCCCGGAGGCGAACGCGTGGCGCAGCAGCCGCAGGGCCTCGGGCGCGTTGCCGGCGACGGTCGCGTCGGCCACGCGGAAGCCCGTCGCCTCCACCTTGCCGCCGTGGTAGGTGCCGACGGTGTTCTCGTCGACGACGCCGCTCGTGTCGTCGACGAGCTGACGGCACGCCGCGGCGAGCTCTGAGGTGTCCTTGCCGGCCGCCTCGAGCAGCGCCCGCACGCCCTCGGGTGTGATGCGGCGGCGTGCGCGACGAAACTCGTTCATGACGAACGCCGACTTGTCGCGATCCGACTTGATCGCCGGCGCCTCGATGACGGGCGCCTTCGCCTTCTTGAGCGCATCCAGCACGCGCTTGGCGCGGTTGCCGCCCTTGTGCAGCACGATGAGGTTGACGTCGTCGAGACCGACCTTCAGCGCGTCCTCGAGCTCGTCGACAAGGGCGTCCGGCGCCTCGTCGAAGTCACGCACGACGATGACGCGGCGCCCACCGAACAGGCTAGGCGACAACTCCGTCGTGAGACGCCCGGGCTGGTACTCGGCGACGTCGATGCGCACGACCTCGGCCTCCGGGTGCGCGGCCGTGATGGCCTCGAGGCTCTCCTCGACGGCGCGCTGGGCGAGGATGCGCTCAGGCCCGGTGACGAGGATGATCTGCGGGACGTCGCTCATGCCGTCACCCTCTCACTCGCCACCGACAACGCACCCGCGCCACACGATGCGCCATCCGCCACGTCAGGATCCCTGCGGGCGCAGGCCGAGCTGTTCGCAGCGCGCGACGACGGCGTCCTCGCTCATCTCGAGGTGATCGGCGAGTTCGTCGAGCGTCAGGCCCATGCCGATGCCCTCGCGCAGTTCCTCGTCGGCCTCGGCCGTCCAGGCGTGCCCGTCGGTGACGGCGGTGCGGGCGCTCTCCTCGACGGGGGCAGGCTTCGGCGGGGGTGCCTGCAGCGCGCTGGCGGTGCCCATGCCGCTGACGCCGGCCGCCTGCGCCGCGGCCAGGGCCCGGGAGCGCGCCTCCTCACGCCTCGCCCCCGACGCGGCGTCGGCACCGGCCTGCCCGGCCTGCTGTGACGTCGCGGGTTTCTTCGTCGGCGCCTTCGTCGAGCGGGTGCCGGCCTCCGCGACGGCGCGGATCGGGGGCGCGTTCTCGTCGAGGCGCGCGAGGGCCTTGAGGATGAGCGCGCGATCCGTCGTCGGCCAGAACGGTGGGAGCGACCGCTGCAGGAACCCGGCGTAGCGCGCCGTCATCATGCGCGAGTCGAGAAACGCGACGACGCCGCGATCGTCGGCATGACGGATGAGGCGACCGGCGCCCTGCGCGAGCCGCAACGCCGCGTGCGTGCCGGAGACTGCCATGAACCCGTTGCCACCCATCTTGGCGATGGCCTGCGAGCGCGCCGAGGCGAGCGGGTCGTCGGGGCGAGGGAACGGGATGCGGTCGATGATGACGAGCTGCAGGCTCGAACCGGGCACGTCGACGCCCTGCCACAGCGTCATCGTGCCGAACAGGCAGGTGTTCGCGTCGGAGGCGAAACGGCGCACCAGCGTGCCCATCTGGTCCTCGCCCTGGCACAGGACGGGGAAGTCGTCGCCGAGGCGTTCGCGCATCGCCTCGGCGGCGCTCTGCGCGGCGCGCATCGAGGAGAAAAGCCCGAGCGTGCGCCCGCCCGCGGCGCGGATCAGCGTCTCGATCTCCTCGAACGCCTGCTCGGACATGCCGTCGCGCCCCGGCGCGGGCAGGTGCTGCGCGACGTAGGCGATGCCCTGCTTGGGGTAGTCGAACGGTGAGCCGACGTCCAGGCCGTTCCACGCCGGGCCACCCGCGCCGCGCAGGCCGAGCGTGCCGGCGACAGCGTCGAAACTGCCGCCCAGTTCGAGGGTCGCCGACGTCATGACGACGGTCCGCTCGCCGAAGATCTTGTCGCGCATGAGCATCGCGACGCTCATCGGCGCGACCCTCAGCGCCGTGATGTTCGCGCGCGCATTGTGCGAGATCCACAGCACGTCGAGTTCGCGTTCTTCGAGGATGCGCTCGCAGGTGGAGAAGATGTCGTCGATCGCCGCGCGCGCCATCTGACGCACGCCGTCGTTGTCCTGCGGGTTCTTGGGCTTGAGCTCGCTCGCGATCGAGCGTGCCGCGTCGAGGATGGCGCGGATTGCCATCTCGAGCGGGTCGGACAGCCCGAGCAGCCGCCCTTCCTGGTGTTGCTCGAGGGCGTCCTTGAGCAGGTCGGCCGAGCGCTTGAGGTCGTCGGTGTCGGCGAGGCGCCCGCACCGTTTCGCGGCGGCGCTGATCGTGCCCGTCGTCAGCTCGTCGGTGATCGTCGCCGTCACCCGATCGACGAGTTCGTGCGCCTCGTCGACGACGACGACGTCGTGCTCGGGTAGCATCTGGCGGCCCTCGAAAGCATCGATCGCCATGAACGAATGGTTCGTGACGACGACGTCGACCTCCTTCGCGTCGGCACGCGCCAGCTCGACGAAGCACTCCTCGACGACGGGGCACTTGCTGCCGAGGCATTCGTGGCTGGAGACCGACACCTGCCGCCATGCCTTCTCCGAGACGCCGGGCACGAGCTCGTCACGATCCCCCGAGTCGGTCTCGTTCGCCCACTCGCGCAGCCGGACGACCTCGCGGCCCGTGCGACCCGCGTCGGCGTCGACCTGGCCGACACCGAGCAGCGTGTCGGCGTCGTCGTCGGGGTAGCCGCCCGCCAGCTTGTGCTGGCACAGGTAGTTGCGCCTGCCCTTGACGAGCGCGTACGTCGGACGCCGCCCGAGCAGCGGCTCGAGGGCATCGGCGAGGCGTGGCATGTCGCGGTCGACGATCTGCGCCTGCAGCGCGAGCGTCGCTGTCGCGACGACGGCCGGCTTGTTGACGTCGAACGCGTGCCGGATCGCGGGAACGAGGTAGGCAAGCGACTTTCCGGTGCCGGTGCCCGCCTGGACGAGCAGGTGCTCGCCCGTCTCGATGGCGTGCTCGACGGCCTGCGCCATCTTCGCCTGGCCGGGGCGCGGCACCCCACCCACCCCACTGACGGCGGCAGACATGAGCTCATCGAGGGAGGGCAGTTCGGGCATGCCCCAACCCTAGGCCAGCGCGTACCGCGGCACCGACTCGAGCGCGCCGGGGCTGTGGATCAGCCTGCGCCGCCACCCTGACGGCGCCCCCAGCCGTCACGACTGGGGACGACGACGTCACTCCCCCGGCAGCAAACCGGGCAGCGCCGGCGCGTGGTCGGAGCAGATGTAGTGCGCGACGAGCGCGGTCCAGCCCGTCTGGTGCGCGGCGCCGAGGCCGACGCCGGTGTCACCGTGGAAGTACTCGCTGAACGTCACGTGCTCGTCCCACAGCGGGCCCTCGGGGTACTCGCGCTGATCGCCCGGGCGTCCGTTCGGCCCGAGACGGAACAGGTTCGTCAGGCGATCCTCGAGGTCGAGGACGATGTCGGACAGCTTCATGAACCGACCCGAGTTCGTCGGGTATTCGTACTCGGTGTCGCCAGGCGTCGAGGCCGCGTAGAGGCGCAGCGCGTCGACGACGAGGAAGTTGACGGGAAACCACACAGGCCCACGCCAGTTCGAGTTACCGCCGAACAGGTCGATGTCGGACTCGCCCGGCGTGTAGTGGATCGACATCTCCCGCCCGCCGATCTGGGCGGTGTACTCCTCGCGGTAGGCGGCCGACAGCGAACGGATGCCGTATTCGGAGAGGAACTCCTCCTCGTCGAACAATCGCTTGAGCAGCAGATCCCGTCGGCGCTTGGAGATGAGCGACAGCGTCAGCTTCTCACCGCCCGAGTCGTGCTCGGCCTGCGCGATCGCCTTCATCATCGCGGGCTCGCGCTCCATCATCCACTCGACCTCACGGACGAAGTCGGGCAGTTCGTGCTGCACCCAGCTCGGCGCGATGAGCACGGCCATGAGCGGCAACAACCCCACCATCGAACGCACGCGAAGCTGCGTGATGTGGCCTGCCGGGTCGGACAGGGCGTCGTAGAAGAAGCCGTCCTCCTCGTTCCACAGGCTGGAGACGACGTCGGGGCTCGTGCGGTCCATCGCCCGGGCGAGGTTGATGAAGTACTGCAGGAACGTCGTCGCGGCGTTGTCGTAGCCGCGCTCGCGCCGCGCGAGCTCGAGCGCCATCCGCAGCATCGACTGGGAGAAGAACGCCATCCAGCTCGTCGCGTCCGACTGTTCGAGCTTGTAGCCGGGCGGCACGTCGGTGGAGCGGTCGAAGAGTGTGATGTTGTCCATGCCGAGGAAGCCGCCCTCGAACAGGTACGTCCCGTCGGCGTCCTTGCGGTTGACCCACCACGAGAAGTTGAGCAGCAGCTTGTTGAACACCTGGATGAGGAAGGACTGATCCTGGCCGCCGTCGATGGCGTACACCTGCCAGCACGCCCAGGCGTGGACGGGCGGGTTGACGTCCTCGAACGCCCACTCGTACGCGGGCAGTTGGCCGTTCGGGTGCTGCGCCCACTCGCGGCACATGAGGACGAGTTGATGCTTGGCGAACTCGGGGTCGATGTGCGCGAGCGGCACCGTGTGGAACGCCAGATCCCACGCGGCGAACCACGGGTACTCCCACTCGTCCGGCATCGAGATGACATCCGCGAGCGCCAGGTGCCGCCATCCGACGTTGCGCCCCGGGCGCCCGTCGAGGCCGGTGACGCGCGACAGCGGCGGCGCCTCGCCGGCCGGGTCGCCGGCGAGCCACTCGTCGACGTAGTAGCGGTAGAGCTGCTTGCCCCACAGCAGACCCGCGAAGGCACGACGCGCGATGTGCCGGTCGTCGGGCGAGGCGGAGGTGGGGATGACGGCGTCGTAGAACTCGTCGGCCTCGTCGCGGCGCGTGCGCATGACGATGTCGAAACCCTCACCGAATGCGGGATCGCCGGGCGGCGGCTCCTGGTGGGCGGTGCCCTTCGGTTGGTGCGCGGTGGAACGGCCCACCCCGCGCATCCGCAGCCTGACGGTGACGCTCTCGCCCGGGCCGATGTCGTCGAAGTGGTACCAGAACCCCACCTTTGTGCCGTAGTCGAGGCGGATCGCCTCGCTGTCACCGTGCACGATGCGAGCGTCGAAGCCGTCCTTGGTCAGCTCGCGACGGTTGAACTCGTGGCCGAAGACGGCACCTTCGTTCGTCTCGTTGTCGCAGAAGATGATGCGCGGGCTGCCGTCGGCATGCAGCTCGTAGTCGCCGAGCCAGCCGTGCTCGGCGCGCACGGTGTTCGCGTCGACGAGTGAGATCGACGGCTCCCGGTCGTCGCGCCCCCACGACCAGGTGTTGCGGTACCAGGCCTGCGGGACCAGGTCGAGCGGTGCAGCATCGGGCCCGTGGTTGGTGACGGTGTACTCGAGGCACAGGTCGGTCGGGTTCGCCTTCGCGTGCTTGACCTCGACGTCGAAGAAGCGATTCTCGGCGAAGACACCCGTGTCGATCAGCTCGTACTCATCGTCGGTTCGCGAACGCTGCGCCGCCTCGGCCCGCAGATGGTTGTAGGGGAATTTGGCCTGTGGGTAGCGGTAGAGCCAGCTCGCCCACGAGTGCGTCGGCGTCGCGTCCATCGGCCACCAGACCTCCTTGACGTCCTCGCCGTGGTTGCCCTCGTTGTTCGTCAACCCGAACAGGCGTTCCTTGAGTCGGTCGTCCTTGCCGTTCCACATGGCGAGGGAGACGTTGAAGAAACCGAACCGGTCGCACAATCCTGCGAGGCCGTCCTCGCCCCAGCGGTAGGCGCGCTGGTGCGCCTGGTCGAACGGCAGATACGCCCACGCGTTGCCGTCGGCAGAGTAGTCCTCGCGCACCGTCCCCCACTGCCGCGACGCCATGTACGGCCCCCACAGCCGCCAGGGGTCGCTGTCCTTCGGCGCCTGGGCGAGACGGCGGTGCTCCGCGGTGGCGGTAGGGCGGGAAGTCGGTGACACCCCCGCATTTTAGGTGAAGTGTGGGACACACCACCGCGCCGTCTGACAGGTGAGCCACCTCACCGCGTAGGCGCCGACGAGCCACCACCCTCACGGGAGCGTGACAGTGGTGGCTCGTCGTCGGCCGCCGCTGAACTCGCGACGGCGTGGCTTCAGGCGTTCGTCAGGTACGCCTGGAGTTCACCCTCGAGCTCCGGCATCACCTTGGCGTGGACGTAGGTGCCCTCGCCGCGGTGCTCGATCGAGAGGACCTCCGCGTCCGCGTGGAGGCGGCTGAGCAGGTCGCCGCGCTCGTACGGCAGCAGGACGTCGACGCGGCGCTCCGGCTTCGGCAGCTCGTCGGCGATGAGCTGGAGCAGCTCGGGCAGGCCCGCGCCGGTGCGCGCCGACACCGCGATCGCGTACTTCTCGTGGCGCATGAGCCGATCGATGACGTCGGGGTCGGCGACATCGGCCTTGTTGATGACGATGATCTCCTTGACGTCGCTCGCATCGACATCGGCGAGCACCTCGCGCACCGCGGAGATCTGAGATTCGGGGTCGGGGTGCGAACCGTCGACCACGTGCAGGAGCAGGTCGGCGTCCGCGACCTCCTCGAGCGTCGAACGGAACGCCTCGACGAGCTGGTGCGGCAGGTCGCGCACGAACCCGACGGTGTCGGCGAGGGTGTAGGCCCGCCCGTCAGCCGTCTCGGCGCGACGCACCGTCGGATCGAGCGTCGCGAACAGCTGGTTCTGCACGAGCACGCCCGCGTTGGTGAGGCGGTTGAGGATCGAGCTCTTGCCGGCGTTCGTGTACCCCGCGATGGCGACGCTCGGCACGTTGTTGTTACGTCGGCCGCTGCGCTTGGTGTCGCGCGTCGTCTTCATCTCGGCGATCTCGCGGCGCAGCTTCGCCATGCGCGTGTTGATGCGACGACGGTCGAGTTCGATCTTCGTCTCACCCGGACCGCGCGAACCCATGCCCTGACCGCCCGCGGCCTGACCGCCGGCCTGACGCGACATCGACTCACCCCAACCGCGAAGACGCGGCAGCAGGTACTGCATCTGGGCGAGCTCGACCTGGGCCTTGCCCTCCTTGCTCTTCGCGTGCTGGGCGAAGATGTCGAGGATGAGCGCGGTGCGGTCGATGACCTTGACCTTGACGACGTCCTCGAGCGCGCGTCGCTGGCTGGGCGCCAGCTCGCCGTCGGCGATGACGGTGTCGGCACCCTCGGCGATGACGATCTCCTTCAGTTCCTCGGCCTTGCCCTTGCCGAGCCAGGTGCCGGGGTCGGGTCGCAGCCGGCGCTGCACGACGCCGGCGAGCACCTCGGAACCGGCCGTCTCGGCCAGCGCGGCGAGCTCGCGCAGCGAGTTCTCCGCGTCCTCGGCGTTGCCCTCGCTCCAGACGCCGGCGAGGACGACCTTCTCCAGGCGCAGCTGGCGATACTCGACCTCGGAGACGTCCTCCAGCTCGGTCGACAGACCGTGGACACGTCGAAGCGCCGCGCGTTCTTCGCGCTCGAACTGGTCGCCGTCATAGGCGTCGACGACGAAGCCGCGCTCGTCGTAGGTGGGGGTCGCGTCGTCACTGTCGGCGAGAGCCTGGGCTCGGCGGGACAGGAAGTCGGCGGGGTTGCGCTCGTTCAGGGCTGGATCCTCACGTCGAAGGTCGTCGTTCGTTGCGGTGCGGTTCATTGTCTCGCAAGCGAGAGCCGCACCAGCATCGTCGCAGGAGAGAACGTCCGGGGCCACCGATTTAGTCCCGTCGTGCATGGAGGCAGCGGCCGGTCGTCGGGGCTGATCGCCTCGGGTGGCTGCCTGGTTGCGGCTTCCGGATGCCCCACGGACACGCCGTAGGCTGGGCCCTGATGAACGACCACTACTTCAGCGCCGAGCCCGCCTCCGCCGACGAGCGTCGCACCCTCACGCTCCGCCTCGCCGACCGCGCGGTCTCGATGACGACAGCACCCGGCGTCTTCTGCCCCGATCGCCTCGACGCCGGTACCGCCGTCCTGCTCAACCACGCTCCGACGCCGCCGCCGAGCGGGACGTTCCTCGACGTCGGTTGCGGGTGGGGCCCGATCACGACGACGCTCGCGCTGCGCTCCCCGTCAGCGCAGGTCTGGGGCGTCGACGTCAACCGTCGTGCGCTCGACCTGTGTGCCGACAACGTTGCGGCGCAGGGGTGTTCGAACGTCGCCGTCGCGCAGCCGTCGCAGGTGCCGGACCACGTCCGGTTCGACCTCATCTGGTCGAACCCGCCGATCCGGGTCGGCAAGAAGGTGCTGCACGAGCTGTTGCTGACATGGCTGCCGCGCCTCGTCGTAGGCGGGCACGCCTATCTCGTCGTGCAGCGCAACCTCGGCTCGGACTCGCTGCAGAAGTGGCTCGCCGAGCAGCTCGGCTCGTCGTATGCGATCGAGCGGCTGACGAGCGTCAAGGGATTCCGCATCCTCGCGATCGAACGCCTCGACGACGGCGGGCCGCTGCCGCTGCCGGCGTCCGACGACGTCAGCCGCAGCAGCGACGCCTGACGCGAGCGGTCACAGAGGCAGCCTCACAGCTGCGACAGGTCGATCTCGCCGTCGGCGACGAGCACGGCGGGGCCGGACAGCGCGACCTCGGTGCCCTTGATGTGCACGCCGAGCGTGCCCCCGAGCACGTCGACGCGCCAGTCGACCTGATCGGCCGGCTGGCCGCCCCACCACCACGTCGCGAGCGCCGCGGCAGCCGCGCCGGTGCCGCATGAGCGGGTCTCCCCCGAGCCGCGCTCGTGGACGCGCATGCCGATGTGCGCGTGCTCGATGGCGTGGACGAACTCGACGTTCGAGCCCTGCTCGGGGTGCGGGTCGATGTGCGGAGCGTCGCTCAGGTCCAGGGCCGACAGGTGCACCGACGGCGGCAGCGCGACGACGGTGTGCGGGTTGCCGAGGTCGAGGCTCAGGGCGGGCAGCGGGTCCGGTGACCCGTGAACCTGGACGACCGAGTCCATCCCCCGCCGCTCGGCCTCCTCTGCGCGGGCGAGGCGCCACTGGCCGAGGTCGACGGCCCAGCCGCGCGGCACGGCCACCATCTCCTTGAGCCCGGCACGCGTCGCGATCACGAACGGCGCCCCCTCGTCACCGCTCACGAGACCGCGGGAACGCAGGTACTCGGCGAAGACGCGCGTGCCGTTGCCGCACATCTCGGCCAGCGAGCCGTCAGCGTTGCGGTAGTCCATGAACCACGTCGCCTGCGGCGCGAGATGGGCGACCTCGGGCACGTTCGCCGTGCGCACGACACGGATGACGCCGTCGGCGCCGATGCCGGCGTGGCGGTGGCACAGGTAGGCGACCTGCTCGGGCGTCAGGTCGAGCTCGCCGGATTCGTCGGGAACGAGGACGAAGTCGTTCTGCGTGCCGTGGCCCTTGGTGAAGTGGATGCGCGTCACGCGCTCATCGTGTCACACCGCGTCGGCGTCAGGTTTCGCCACCGCGCCGTGCCGCTCCGGCGCGTAGGCGACGATCTCCGCGAGCGCACGTTCGAGCAGATCGGGAGCGTCGAACGGCAGCCACACCGGCCGCGGATCGGGCCGGAACCAGGCGCGCTGACGGCGCGCGAACTGGCGCGTCGCGATGGCCGTCTCGGCCTTCGCTGCGGCCTCGTCGAGGTCGCCGTCGAGCTGGCGCAGCGCCTGGCTGTAACCGATCGCGCGGCTCGCCGTGCGGCCCTGACGCAGGCCGCGGGCGTCGAGGGCGCGCACCTCGTCGAGCATTCCGGCGGCCCACATGAGGTCGACGCGGCGTTCGATGCGGGCAACGAGGACGTCTAGGTCGGCTTGCAGGCCGAGGACGATCGTCGGGCGCAGGAAGGTCTTGGTCGGCGCGCTCGCGCTGAACGGGCGCCCGGTGATCTCGATGACCTCGAGGGCCCGCACGACCCGCCGCACGTTGCTTGCGAGGATGTCGCGTGCTGCCTGCGGATCCTTCGCGGCCAGCTCGCGATGCAGGGCGCCGGAACCCTCGGCCACCGCGCGTTGTTCGAAGTGGGCGCGCACCAGCGGATCCGTCGGCGGGATGTCGAGGACGTCGAGCGCGGCGCGCACGTACAGGCCCGAACCGCCGACGACGATGGGGCGCCGGCCGCGCGCGAGGATGGCGGCGATGTCGGCGCGCGCCCCCTCCTGGAAGCGAGCGATCGTCGCCTCGTCGAGGATGTCGAGCGTGTCGATCTGGTGATGCGGGATGCCCCGACGCTCGTGCGGCGCGAGCTTGGCCGTCCCGACGTCCATGCCGCGGTAGAACTGGGAGGCGTCGGCGTTGACGATCTCGCCGCCGAGACGCTCGGCGAGGTCGAGCGACAGGTCGCTCTTGCCCGTCGCCGTCGGGCCGACGAGCGCGATGACCTCGAGGGGCGCGGGAGGGCCGTTCACGGCATCCATTGTGGCGGATGCGCCGGTCATGAGGCGCCCGGCGTGGCCGCGGCCTGCGTCCGTCGCGTGACGGCGACCAGCCACGCCGCGATGAGCGCCGCCAGAACGACGAGCGCGCCGACGAAGAGGCTCGCGCCCGCCCAGCCGGAGCGGGAGAACGGCAGCCCGACGAGCGCCCCGACGACGGACGAGCCCGTGTAGTAACCGAAAAGGTAGAGGGAACTGGCCTCCGCGCGGTGCTCGTCGGCCATGGCGCTCACCCAACCGCTAGCGCTCGAATGAGCGGCGAAGAACGCGCCCGTGAACACGAGCATGCCGACGAGCACGCCGGGCAACCAGTCGACCCACGCGAGGGCGAGACCGACGAGCATGAACGCGATCGACGCGAGCAGCACCCGGCCGCGGCCGAACCGGTCGGCGAGGCGCCCCGCCCACGCCGACGTCACCGTCCCCGACAGGTACATGACGAACACGAGGCTGACGAGCGCCTGCGGCAGCGCGAACGGCTCGTCGAGCAGACGGAAGCCGAGGATGTTGTAGAGCGACACGAACCCGCCCATGAGCAGGAACGCAATCGCCACGAGCGCCATGACGCGTGCGTTGCGCAGATGCGTCGCGACGTTGTGCATCGATGCTCGAACACCGATCGGTTTGGCCGCGAAGAACCGGCTCGGCGGCGCGAGGCGCACGAAAACGGCCGTGAAGACGAGGGCCACGACGGCTGCCGCCTCCATCGCCCACCGCCAACTGACGACGTCGAGGGCCAGCCCCGCGACGAGGCGCCCCGACAGTCCACCGATCGTCGTGCCCGCGATATAACGGCCCATCGCGGCGCCCAGATCGCGCCCGTCGACCTCCTCCGCGAGGTACGCCATCGCGACGGCCGGCACGCCCGCGAGCGTCAGGCCCTGCAGCGCGCGACCGGCGAGCACGACACCGAGATCGTGCGCGAGCGGGATGAGCAGGCCGATGAGCGCGGAGACCAGAGCCGACGCCGCCATGACACGGATGCGCCCGAACCGCTCCGACAGGATGCTCGCCGGCACGATCGCGAAGGCCAGCACGCCCGTCGTCGCGCTGACGGCGAGCGCCGACGTCGCCGGGGAGACATCGAACTCGCGAGCGAGCTGCGGCAGGACGGCCTGCGCCGAGTACATCGAGATGAACGTCGCCATCCCCGCCGCGAACAGCGCGGTCGTGATCCGGGTGTAGCCGTTGGTGCCGCGCCGATAACCGCGCGGCGCCTGCGGCGTCAGCTGCGCACTCGTGGGAATCCTGCTCCTGTCGTGACGAGATCGTCGGACGAGCCGACGTGGGTGCCTCACGTGCGGCGGCGCGATGGTCAGCGCCGCCGTCGCTGCCGCGCGAGGTTCAGTTCGCGGCGCAGGCTGGCGCCGTCGCGACGGGCATCTGCGGCTGCCCGATCGACGGCATGCCGAGGCTGACGGCGGGCTTCGCGGCGCCGGTCGGCGTACCGTCGGCCGCCGCGTCCTGCAACGCCTGCCAGGCATCACCACCGCGGGTGCGGCGCACGCTGTACGTGCCGCCGTCGAGACCGGAGTCGGCGACGAGGTGGTGCGGCGCGCCGTACGTGACGTCGACCGTCACCATGTCACCGGGGCGCGGGCGCTTGGCACCCTCCGGCACGGCGAAGTGGACGAGACGGTTGTCCCGCGCCCGGCCCGACATGCGGTGCGTCTCGGCGTCCTTGCGGCCCTCGCTCGGCGCGACGAGCACCTCGACGGTGCGCCCCTCCTGCTCGCGGTTGCCCGCCCAGGAGACGCGTTCCTGCAGCTCGATGAGGCGCTCGAAACGCTCCTGGACGACCTCCTTGGGGATCTGGTCGTCCATCGTCGCGGCCGGCGTGCCAGGGCGGATCGAGTACTGGAACGTGAACGCCGAGCTGAAGCGGGAGGCCTCGACGACGTCGAGGGTGCCCTGGAAGTCCTCCTCCGTCTCGCCGGGGAAACCGACGATGATGTCGGTCGTGATCGCCGCGTCCGGCATCTTCTCGCGGACCTTCTCGATGATGCCGAGGAACTTCTTGCTGCGGTAGCTGCGGCGCATGTCCTTGAGCACCTTGTCGCTGCCCGACTGCAGCGGCATGTGCAGGCTCGGCATGACGTTCGGCGTCTCCGCCATCGCGTCGATGACGTCGTCGGTGAACGCCGCGGGGTGCGGGCTCGTGAAACGCACCCGCTCGAGGCCCTCGATCTCGCCGCACGCGCGCAGCAGCTTGCTGAACGCGTGACGGTCGCCGAACTCGACGCCGTAGGTGTTGACGTTCTGCCCGAGCAGCGTGATCTCGACGACGCCCTGCGCGACGAGGGCCTTCACCTCGGCGAGGATCTCACCGGGGCGGCGGTCCTTCTCCTTGCCGCGCAGCGCCGGCACGATGCAGAACGTGCACGTGTTGTTGCAGCCGACGGAGATCGACACCCAGCCGGAATAGGCCGAGTCGCGACGCGTCGGGAGCGTCGAGGGGAAGACCTCGAGGCTCTCGAGGATCTCCACCTGGGCCTCGGCGTTGTGACGGGCACGATCGAGCAGGGCGGGCAGCGAGCCGACGTTGTGCGTACCGAAGACGACGTCGACCCACGGCGCGCGCTCGACGATCGTCGCGCGGTCCTTCTGCGCGAGGCAGCCGCCGACGGCGATCTGCATGCCCGGCGTCGCGTCCTTCGTCGGACGCAGGTGCCCGAGGTTGCCGTAGAGCTTGTTCGCTGCGTTCTCGCGGACGGCGCACGTATTGAACACGACGAGATCGGGGTTCTCGGAGCGCTCCGTCTCCGGAAGCGCCGCGAAGTCGGTGTAACCGGCCTGTTCGAGCAGCCCCGAGATGCGCTCGGAGTCGTGGACATTCATCTGGCACCCGTGGGTGCGCACCTCATACGTCTTAGCCATGGCCATCCAAGTCTACGCCGGTCGGCGTGGTCGAGTTCCGGGGCGCTACGGGGCCTGATTCGTGCTCGCTCATGACGCTTCCTCCTGCACCTGCCGGATGACGGACCACACGAGCTCGCCCGAGTAGCCCTTGCGAGCGAGCAGCCCGGCGAGGCGGCGCGTCTGCGTCGGCTCGTCAAGCCGGCTCATCGTCACCATCTTCTTGCGCGCCAGGACGAGAGCTTGCTCGCGTTCGACATCGTCGTCGACCTGTTCGAGCGCGACGGTCGCGACGTCGTCGTCGATGCCCTTGCGCTTGAGCTCCTGACGCAGCGCGCGACGGGCGAGCCCCCGGGAGGCGAGCTTCGAACGCACGAGCATGGCGGCATAGGCCTCGTCGTCGACGAGCCCGATGTCCTCCATGCGGTCGAGGACGACGTCGATGACGTCCTCGCTCACCTCCTTCTCACGCAGCTTGTCGGCGAGCTGCGAGCGGCTGCGCGGCATCGCCGTGAGCTGCGTGAGGACGATCTCGCGCGCGTACCCGATCGGGTCCTTCTCGCGCTCAGCTGCCTCGGCTTCCCGTCGCGCCGCTGCCCGCTTCTCGCGCCGCTCGGCTTTCTCGGCCCACGTCAGCTGCTTCTTGGCCTTGCGATTGGCGCCTGAGCGCGCGCCTACGCCCGAGGACGAGGCGCCGAAGGACGACGTACCGAACGATGATTGGCCGAACCCGGACGACGAACCGCCCCGACCCTGGCGCCGGCGCCCGGCGCGGCCGGGCCGGGCGCTGGCGTTGTCGCCGTCACCACTGTCGTCACCGGCGAAGCGGCTTTCGTGGCCCGCCGAGCCGAAGGGACGAGCGACTCCGGCGGCAGGGTCGCCGGTCGACAAGCCGCGCGCCGTGGCCGGTCGCTCGTCGCCCCACGTCTGTGACGCGGCGAGGCTCGCCTCGCCGACGTCGACGGGGTCGACGAAGTCGGGCAGCCCCAGAGACTGCCTGACGTCGTCAGGTCGTGAAGGCATGTGTCGCGCTCACCGTCTCCCACACGCGGCGACGTCGATCCCCGGTCGGAGCGGGGGCGTCACCGCCGCGTCGTGGCGTCGATCAGAAGTCGACCATGACCTCGGCGTCGATGGGCGCGTCCGGGTCGAGGCCCTCGAGCACCGCGTCGTCGTCCGGGATGATGCCGAGCTTCTTCTTGATCTTGAGCTCGAGTTCATCGGTGAGCTGCGGGTTGTCCTTGAGGAAGGTGCGGGCGTTCTCCTTGCCTTGCCCCAACTGGTCGCCCTCGTACGTGTACCAGGCACCCGACTTGCGGACGAAGCCCTGCTCGACACCCATGTCGATGAGGCCACCCTCGCGCGAGATGCCCTGGCCGTAGAGGATGTCGAACTCCGCCTGCTTGAACGGCGGCGCCACCTTGTTCTTCACGATCTTGGCGCGAGTGCGGTTGCCGACCGGCTCCGAACCGTCCTTGAGCGTCTCGATGCGGCGCACGTCGATGCGGACGGACGCGTAGAACTTGAGGGCCTTACCACCGGTCGTCGTCTCCGGGGAGCCGAACATGACACCGATCTTCTCGCGCAGCTGGTTGATGAAGATCGCCGTCGTGCCGGTCGAGTTGAGCGCACCGGTGATCTTGCGCAGCGCCTGCGACATGAGGCGCGCCTGCAGACCGACGTGGCTGTCACCCATCTCGCCCTCGATCTCGGCCCGGGGCACGAGCGCAGCGACCGAGTCGATGACGATGATGTCGAGCGAACCGGAACGGATCAGCATGTCCGCGATCTCGAGCGCCTGCTCACCCGTGTCGGGCTGGCTGACGAGCAGCGAGTCGGTGTCGACACCGAGCTTGCGGGCGTACTCCGGGTCGAGCGCGTGCTCGGCGTCGATGAAGGCCGCGATGCCGCCGGCCTTCTGCGCGTTGGCGACGGCGTGGAGCGCGACCGTCGTCTTACCCGAAGATTCCGGGCCGTAGATCTCGACGACACGGCCACGGGGCAGGCCACCGATGCCGAGCGCGACGTCGAGCGCGATCGAGCTGGTGGGGATGACCTCGATCGGAGGACGCACGTCCTCGCCGAGGCGCATGATCGAGCCCTTGCCGTGGGCCTTCTCGATCTGAGCCATCACGGTGTCGAGCGACTTGATCTTGTCGCCCGATGCTGACGGGTTGGGGGTGGTGGGTGCCTTGGCCATGGCCGTTCTCCTTCGAAATCGTGGGTGGTCGCGCCTACCGGCGATCGACGAGCAGGCCGACGTGCTGGGTGACCTCGTGTCGAATCAGACGCTAGATGCGACCACCGACAACACCGGAATCACGGGCCACGCACGCTGTGGAGAAGGGTTCCCCGGCGTCGCATCTGTGGACCACATTACACGAAATAGAACACGCGTTCGAACAGCGTCGCGTGGCGTGTCCGCGTGCGGTCGACGAGCCACCTCAGACCCGCGACGGCGGCACCCGCCATTCTCGTTCCGCTCACCCCTACCCACTGCCGGGACGACCCGCCCGGCTCATCGGAACCGAGACGGCCTCACTCGAACGGGTGGTCGATGACGGGCCAGTCGCGGCCCAGGCGGCGCTCCTCGGGGATGTCGAAGGCGTCGCACACGGCCAGCCAGACCCGTCGGGCGGGGACGCCGGCCGCGAGCGCCTCGCTCGCGGTGCGCCCGTCGAGCGCGCCGAAGACGTGGCTGCTCGCCACCATCGAGCCGTAGGCGTCGCCGAACTCGTCTGCCATGAGGCGGTTGAACTCACTCTCTCGCACCCCGCCACCCTCGCCCACGGGCCACTGCGGGGGCAACCTGACGGGGCGAAAACCGCGAAACGACGGGTTGTCGGCGCCGCGTGGCACGCTTGGGCGCATGAACAGCCCTGTCGTCGAACGTTTCTGGCCGGCCACCCGTGAGTGGTTCACGGGCACGTTCGGCGCACCCACCCCCGCTCAGGAGGGCGCGTGGGAAGCGATCAGTGAGGGGCAGCACACGCTCGTCGTCGCCCCGACCGGTTCGGGCAAGACCCTGAGCGCCTTCCTGTGGGGGCTCGACCAGGTCATGCACGCCGGCGACGACGCGCAGCCCGACGCCGACCACCGCTGCCGGGTCCTGTACGTCTCGCCGATGAAGGCCCTCGCCGTCGACGTCGAACGCAACCTGCGCTCCCCCCTCGTCGGCATCCGTCACGCGGCGACGCGCCTCGGCCTGAGCGAGCCCGAGGTCTCGGTGGCGGTGCGTTCCGGCGACACGACTCCGAAGCAGCGGCGCGACTTCGCGAGCAAGGGCGCCGATGTCCTCATCACGACCCCGGAGTCGCTGTTTCTGCTTCTGACGAGCAACGCGCGCGAGCGGCTGAAGGGCGTGCAGTACGTCATCATCGACGAGATCCACGCCGTCGCGGGCACCAAGCGTGGCGCGCACCTCGCCGTCACGCTCGAACGCCTCGACGAGTTGCTCGACTCCCCCGCGCAGCGCATCGGCCTTTCGGCCACCGTCCGCCCGATCAGCGAGGTCGAGCGCTATCTCGCCGGCGGGCGCCCCGTCACGACGGTCGCGCCGCCGATCACGAAGACGTGGGAGCTCGACGTCGTCGTCCCCGTCGAGGACATGGCAGACCTCGCCTCCAGCCCGCGGGACGACGACGCCTCGTTCGACGATCACGCCCCGGAGCGGACGGCGTCGATCTGGCCCCACGTCGAGGAACGCATCGTCGACCTCATCGCCGCGCACACCTCGACGCTCGTGTTCGCCAACTCGCGGCGACTCGCCGAGCGTCTGACGGCACGCCTCAACGAGATCTGGGCCGAGCGCCTCGACGCCGCGGCGCAGGCGGAAGCGCTCGGCAGCTCAGCCGGGGCAGACGACATCGACCTCGACGCGGCCGACCTGAACGACGACGACGCGACCGCCGCAGACGCGGACAAGCCAGCGCACGCATCGTCGAGCTCCCTCGTCGACCCGTGGGCCACAGGCCCCGTCGGCGACGTCATGACCGGCGCTGCCCGGGCTGACGAGGCTCGCGCCGGAGATGGCCGGGCGACCCGCGACGAGGTCATGCCTGGGTACGACGCGCGCGCCTCGACCCCACCTGCGGCGCTCGTCGGCGGTGCCGGGACGTCGGCGGGCACGCCGGCCGTCATCGCGCGCGCTCACCACGGGTCGGTGAGCAAGGACGTGCGGGCGGAGATCGAGGGCCAGCTCAAGGCGGGGCGCCTGCCCGCCGTCGTCGCGACGAGTTCGTTGGAACTCGGCATCGACATGGGCGCGATCGATCTCGTCGTACAGGTCGAATCGCCACCGAGCGTGGCGAGCGGGCTGCAGCGCATCGGCCGTGCGGGTCACCAGGTCGGGGCGACGAGCCACGGTGTGCTCTTCCCCAAGTACCGCGGCGATCTGCTGAGCGCCGCGGTCGTCGTCGACCGCATGCGGCGCGGCCTCATCGAGTCGATCGCGGTTCCGGCCAACCCCCTCGACGTTCTCGCGCAACAGGTTGTCGCGATGGTTGCGATGGACGAGTGGCGTCGCGATGACCTCGAACGGGTGCTGCGTCGCGCGGCGTCGTTCGCGGGTCTGACGGGCAGCGTCCTCGACTCCGTCCTCGACATGCTGTCGGGGCTGTACCCGAGCGACACCTTCCGTGAGCTGCGCGCCCGCATCGTCTGGGATCGCAGCGACGACGTGCTGCGCTCGCGCCCCGGCGCGCAACGACTGGCCGTCACCTCCGGCGGCACCATCCCCGACCGCGGCCTGTACGGCGTCTTCCTCGCGGGCGGCGACGGGCCGGGGCGCCGCGTCGGCGAACTCGACGAGGAGATGGTCTACGAGAGCCGCGTCGGAGATGTGTTCACCCTCGGCACGAGCACGTGGCGCATCGAGGACATCACGCGCGATCAGGTGCTCGTCACCCCCGCGCCGGGGCAGGTGGCGCGGTTGCCGTTCTGGAAGGGTGACGCACTGTCGCGACCCCTCGAACTCGGTGAGGCGATCGGTGCGTTCACCCGGGAGATGGCCGAGACCAGCGACGACGACGCCCTCACGCGCGCCCGCGAACTCGGGCTCGACGAACTCGCCGCCCGCAACCTGCTCACCTACCTGCGTGAGCAACAGGAAGCCGTCGGGCACATGCCGACCGACCGCACCGTCGTCATCGAACGCTTCCGCGACGAGATGGGCGACTGGCGCATCGTCGTGCACTCCCCCTTCGGCGCGTCCGTGCACGCACCGTGGGCGCTCGCCGTCAGCGCCCGGATGGCGGAGCGGTTCGGCGTCGAGGTGCAGGCCATGCACACCGATGACGGGCTGGTCTTCCGCCTGCTCGAGACCGAGGGCGATGACGACACCCTGACGAACGCCCTCATCGAGGCGATCGTGCTCGACCCGGACGATGTGGCCGACATCGTCACCCATCAGGTCGGCGGCACGCCCCTGTTCGCGGCGCGATTCCGCGAGTGCGCCGCGCGTGCGCTGCTGCTGCCGCGCGGTAACCCGGGCAAGCGTCAGGCGCTGTGGCAGCAACGTCAGCGGGCCGCGCAGCTGCTCGAGGTCGCGAGCGCCTACCCCAGCTTCCCGATCGTCCTCGAGGCGGTGCGTGAGGTGCTGCAGGACGTCTACGACGTGCCCGGCCTCGTGAATCTCATGCGTTCCATCGCCAAGCGCGAGGTGCGTGTCGTGCACACGCAGACGACGTCGCCGAGCCCGTACGCCAAGGCGATGCTGTTCAGCTACGTCGCGCAGTTCCTCTACGAGGGCGATTCGCCGCTCGCGGAGCGGCGCGCCGCCGCGTTGTCGCTCGACCCGGAGTTGCTCGCCGACCTGCTCGGGTCCGCCGGCGGACTGTCCGTCGCCGACCTGCTCGACCCCGACGTCGTGCGGTTGTTCGAGTCGCGCACCCAACGGCTCGCGCCCGACCGGCGTCTGCGCCATGCCGAGGATCTCGCCGATGCCCTGCGCGCCCTTGGCCCGCTGACGCTCGAGGAGATCGCCGCAAGGGCTGTGCCGGCCTCGACGTCGTCGGCCGACCCGGTGGTATCGCAGGCGGAGTCATCCGGTCCGGCGCCGACGGCGGCAGGTGAGCTGGCGGAGACCGGCGACGACGCGGTGGAGGCGACCTCGACGGACGTGACGGCTGACGACGTGGGGTCGGACGCGGCCGACCATGAGTCGGAGCTCGACCCACCTCCCGGTGCCGAGGCCCGCGACGTCGAGCCGTGGTGGCGCGAACTCGTCGCGGCCCGGCGCGCCATCGAGGTGCGTTGGGGCGGTGACGTGCGCCTCGCCGCGATCGAGGACGCGTCGCGTCTGCGGGATGCGCTCGGTGTCGCGCTTCCGCCCGGCGTTGCGCAGGCGTATCTCGAACCCGTGACGGCGCCGCTCGACGATCTACTGCTGCGATACGCGGCGAGCCACGCCCCGTTCACCGCGGCCCGCGCGGCGCGACACTACGGCCTCGGCGTCGCCGTCGTCACGAGTGCGCTGACGCGGCTCGCGCACGACTCGCGCCTCGTCCACGGAGCTCTGCTGCCCGACTCGCTCGGCGGCGGCGATCGTGACGGGGAGTTCTGCGACCCGGGCGTCTTGCGCACGCTGCGACGCATGTCGCTGGCGTCATTGCGCGCGGAGATCGAACCGGTCGCCGCGGAGCAGTACGCCCGTTTCCTGCCGCGCTGGCAGCAGGTGGGTGGGGGGCTGCGCGGACCCGACGGTGTGCTCGCCGCCCTCGAACCGCTCGTCGGGGTGCCGCTGCCCGCGTCCGCGATCGAGAGCCTCATCCTGCCGGCCCGCGTGACGAACTACCGCCCCTCCGACCTCGACGAGCTGCTCGCCGCCGGTGAACTGCTGTGGCAGGGGCACGGCAGCATCTCCGCCGACGACGGTTGGATCAGTTTCCACTTCCCCGACACCGCTCCCCTGACGCTGGCCGCGCACGCCCTTCCGAGTGAGCTCGACGCCCCCGGCCGTGAGGCGCCCGCAGAAGAGCGGTCGACGGCCGCTGCCGCATCGTCCGAGATTGCGAGATCTGGTGCCGCCCGATCTGACGCCGAGCCAGATGCGCAGACATCCGACGCGGCGGCCTCTGGCGTTGTCGATAACACCGACGATGCCGACGTCAATGGCTCGGGTGTGAGCGAACCACCCGCCGACCAACTCGCCGAGGTGGCGGGTGCCGCCGCCCCGATGACGGCTGACTCAGGTGCGCACGGCGCGACCGCTGAGTCCCGCGACGACAGGACGGCAGCGCCCACTCAGACCGGGACGCAGAAGGGGCGTTCGCCCCTCACCGGCGCCGCAGTGGCGCGAGCCCTCGGGGTTGGTGGCAGCCACCTGTTCGCCGATCTGCGCACTCGCCTGGCAACCGCGGACGACTCGGCTCTCACGAGCGCGCTGTGGGACGCGGTGTGGAACGGTCACGTCAGCGGCGATACGTTCGCGCCCGTGCGCGCTCTGCTCACCGGCGGCGCGAGTGCGCACAAGCCGCGGGTGTCGACGGCGCGCGGCTCGCGGTATGCCCGCCTGCGGGGTCCGTCGTTGTCGTCGCGTGCCGGCCGCCCCAGCGCAGCGGCCGCCGGCAGGACCCCTCCGACCGCCGTCGGACGATGGCGCCTCCTGCCCGCAGCCGAGGATGATCTCACCGAACGCACGTTCACGCGGGCCGAGGGGCTGCTCGCCCGCCACGGCATCGTGACGCGCGGCGCCGTCGTCGACGAGGACGTCGTCGGCGGGTTCGCCGCCGTCTACAAGGTGCTCGCCGGCGCCGAGGAGCGCGGGCTCGTGCGGCGCGGCTACTTCGTCGAAGGTCTCGGTGCCTCGCAGTTCGGGGCGTCGGTCGCCGTCGATGCGCTGCGTGCGACGCGCGCGCCGGAGCCCGATCCGTGGGGTTCGCGGCCCGTCGAGTGTCTCGTGCTCGCGGCCTGCGACCCGGCCAACCCGTTCGGTGCGGCGCTGCCGTGGCCTCCGGCACGTGACGAGCACGCCGGTCACCGTCCCGGGCGCAAGGCGGGCGCGCTCGTCGTCATCGCCGACGGCGCTCTCGTCGCCTACGTGGAACGCGGCGGCCGCACGGCCCTCACCTGGACGGCCGAGGACGCCGTCTGGCCGGAGGTGGGCGCACGATTGGCGGGGCTCGTCAGCGGCGGCCAGGTCGACTCGCTCAGCATCAAGACGGTGAACGGGATCAGCGCCCTCACCTCGGAGGAGCCGATCGTGAAGGCGCTGATGGACGCGGGGTTCGTCGCCGGGCCGCACGGCATCCGCAAGCGACGCTGAGCATCACCACGGCGGGCTCCCCGCGACGGCGCCGCTCAGCCGAGGGCCGTCACGCAGCCTTGGCGACCGCCGCACGGTTGGGGTGCAGGACGAGGGGTGCGTGCGCAGCCTCGGCGCGCGCGACGTTCTGGGCGACGAGGTGCAGTGTCTGCGACATCGGCAGCTCGAGCGCCTCGCAGACGGCGGCGAGCAGCTCGGACGAGGCTTCCTTCTCGCCGCGCTCGATCTCGCTCAGGTAACCGAGCGAGACGCGCGCCGCCTTCGAGACCTCGCGCAGGGTGCGCCCCTGCGCCTGACGCTGGGAGCGCAGCACGTCACCGAGCTCTTCGCGAAGCAAGATCATGCGTATCTCCTGGTGACGATGGCACGTGCGTGCCAGTTGTGGTTGCTCTCACTGTAGCGGCGACGGGTGACAAACCTCCGAGGGCCGCCGTGGACGAGCCGCCGACGACGGTTTGGTCGGCGGCGTGTTCCATACGGATCGTGTGAGCCCTCACGCCTGGTCGAGGCTCATCCGCCATGCTGCTTCGCTCGCAGCCTGACGGATCGCCGCACGATCACCGCTGAAGGTGAACTCTTGAACGTGACAACGCACACCGTCGGGCTCGGATTCCCGGTCCACGACCGCGATCGCCACGTAGCAGCGTCCGACAGGTTGACCGTCCTGTTCGCTCGGCCCGGCAACGCCCGTCGTCGCGGCGGCCACGTCGGCTTCGAAGAGACGTAGCGCACGGCGCGCCATCTGGGTGGCGACCTCGGCATCGACGGCTCCGCGTTCGGCGAGCAGAGCTTCGTCCACCCCGAGGACGGCGGCTTTCGCCTCCGTCGCATAGGTGACGGCCGCGCCGCGCAGCACACGGCTGGCGCCGGGGACGTCGGCGATCCCCGCGCTGACGAGCCCCGCCGTCAGCGATTCTGCGCAGGCGAACCTCAGCCCGCGACGGGTGAAATCCTCGACGAGCCGCTGAGCCGTCTCGGACGCTCCCACGCTCATGCCGACCCTTCCGTCCCGCGCCCCCCATGACGGCGGTTGAGCCGCGCCGCCTGGACGAAGTAGTCGACGCCGGTGACGACGGTGACGACGATCGCGCCCGCGAGAATCGCCCACGCCAGCGCGTGCCCGACCCACGGCAGCGGCAGCACGAACAGGCCGGCTGCGAGTGCCTGCAGCGCCGTCTTGATCTTGCCGCCGCGGCTGGCCGGCATGACGCGGTGGCTGCGGCGGATGACGACGAATCGCAGTGCGGTGACGGCGATCTCGCGCGCGAGGATGAGCACGGTCGCCCACCACGGCACGACGTCGATGAGTGACAGGCCGACGAACGCCATGCCGGTGAGGGCCTTGTCGGCGATCGGGTCCATCAGCTTGCCGAAGTCGGTGACGAGTCCACGCTTGCGGGCGATGTCGCCGTCGATGCGGTCGGTGATCGCCGCGACGGCGAACAGCACGAACGCGATGATGCGGAACGTGTCGTCGTGCCCGCCGCGAGCGACGAGGAACCAGCCGAAGAACGGCACGAGCGCGATGCGACCCATCGTCAAGGCGTTCGCAATGTTCCAGTCGCTGACGGTCTCGCGGCCCGCAGGCGCGTCGACGGGGGCCGCAGGCTCGCAGGCTGCGTCGTCCGTCACGCCACCCTCGGTCGCCTCGGGCGTGTGGCCCTGAGTCGCACGATGCGCCACGTCAGCGCAGCTCCCCGACGAGGTCGATTCCTTCGGTGGCGACGACCTCGACCTCGACGATGTCGCCGACGCGCAGTTCGCGCCCGTCGGGGGCCTCGACGTAGGTCATGCCGTCGACGTCCGGGCCCTGCTGCCCGGCGCGGCCGACATGGCGAACGGCGGCCTCGGGGTCGTCCTCGTCGTCCGACTCGGTGGCCTCGATGAGCACCTCGAGACGCTCCCCGATGCGCTCCTCGGCGCGCTGCAGGTTGAGCTCCTCGGTCAGGGTGCGGAAGTGCTCGAGGCGCGCGTCGATCTCGTCCTGCGGCAGCTTGTCGGCATAGGTCTCGGCCTCGGTGCCGTCCTCGTCGGAGTAGCCGAAGACACCGACGACGTCGAGGCGCGCCGCGACGAGGAACTGTTCGAGTTCGTCGAGGTCCTTCTCACTCTCGCCCGGGAACCCGACGATGACGTTCGAACGGATGCCCGCGTTCGGCACGCGGCGCCGCACGTCGTCGAGCAGGCCGAGGAAGGACTCGCGATCGCCGAAGCGCCGCATCGTGCGCAGCAACGGGCCGGAGGCGTGCTGGAACGAGATGTCGAAGTACGGCGCGATACCAGGCGTGTTCGCCATGACATCGAGCAGGTCGGGCCGGATCTCCGCGGGCTGCAGGTACGACACGCGCACACGTTCGATGCCGTCCACGGCGACGAGCTCGGGCAGCATCGTGTCGAGCAGGCGCAGGTCACCGAGGTCCTTGCCGTAGGAGGTCGAGTTCTCCGAGACGAGGAAGACCTCCTTGACGTCGTGCTCACCGAGCCAGCGCGCCTCCGCGAGGACGTCGGCGGGGCGACGCGAGATGAACGCGCCGCGGAACGCGGGAATCGCGCAGAAAGCGCACCGTCGGTCGCAGCCGCTCGCGATCTTGAGCGGCGCCCACGGACGGCCGTCGAGGCGGGCACGGATGACGCGCGGCGTCGCGACGGGCGAGGCCACCTCGACGTCCGACGGCTCGCTGACCGGCGCACCGTGGCCGGGCAGCGCGAGACCGCCGGCGCCCTCCTGCCGCTTCGCGGGCGAGATCGGCAGTAGCTTGCGGCGGTCGCCTGGCATGTGCGCCTCGGGCTTGTGGCCGTTGAGCACCGACGTCAGGTGCGTCGACATGTCGGTGTAGGAATCGAAACCGAGCACCGCGTCGGCCTCGGGCAGCTGATCGGCGAGCTGCTTGCCGTAGCGCTCGGCGAGGCAGCCGACGGCGACGACGGCCTGCGTCCGCCCGGATTCCTTGAGTTCGTTCGCCTCGAGCAGCGCGTCGATCGAGTCCTTCTTCGCCTGCTCGACGAACCCGCACGTGTTGACGACGGCGACGTCCGCCTCTGCGGCATCGTCGACGAGCGTCCAGCCCTCCGCGGACAGACGCCCCGCGAGCTCTTCGGAGTCGACCTCGTTGCGCGCGCATCCGAGGGTGACGACGGCGACGCTGCGGGTGGGGGCGGAAGTCATGCTCGAAAGTCTAGTGGCGCCGCCCTCGCCCAAGGTTCGGCCCACGCCGAGCGACCTATCATTGGCGCGTGTATGACGCCCCTCTGATCGTCCCGGCCGTCCTCCTCGCGTTCGTGCTCCTCGTCTCCGGCGTCGCGAAGCTCGCGGATCTCGAGACCGCCGCCCAGGCCTTCACGAGCCTGCGCCTGCCGCGATTCCTCATGCGGTGGAAGGTGCCGACGCTGCTGCCGGTCGCCGAGATCGTGCTCGCGATCGCGCTCATCGTGACGTCGGGGTGGCTCGCGGCCGTGGTCAACGTAGCGGCCGTGCTGCTGTTCGTCGCCTACCTCGTCGTCATCGTGCGCGCGCTGGGCTTCGGCGAGCCCGTCACGTGCTCGTGCTTCGGCAAACTCGGCCTCGGCTTCGTCGACCGATTCACTGCGGTACGCAACGTCGTCCTCGTCGCGCTCGCGGCGCTGTCGCTGTTCGACGCGGCGCGTGGTGACGGCGTCCTGGCGCGCCTGCGTGATTTCGACGGCGGCGAGTGGGCCTGGCTCGCGGGCGTGTTGGGCGCGGTGCTGCTGACGTGGCTCATCGCTGGCCTCCGCGGCGACGACTCGGTGGCTTCTGCGGTCTCGGGCCCGGTGGCCACCGCGGGCGGCGGCGACGAGGACGACTACCTGCGCGTCCCCGTCCCCTTCGCCGCCGTCACGACGCCGGGCGGGCAGAGCGTGACCCTGCGCGATCTCGCGGCGCGTGAAGCCGTTCTGCTGCTCTTGGTGTCACCGACGTGCGGCTCGTGCATCGACGTCATCGAGCACGCGCGCACCTGGCAGCGCACCATGCCGGCGCTGCGCACGAGCCTCGTGCTGCCGATGGCGCCGCGCGAGGTCGTGCCGGGCCTCGACGACGCCGACGACTTCGACCTGCTCTTCGACGAGACGTACGCCATCGCGCGGCTGTTCGGCGTCGGCACTCCCTCGGCCGTGCTGCTCGGCGCCGACGGCAAGCTCGCCGGCGGGCCGGTGGGCGGCACGAAGGACGTCATCGCTCTCATGGGTGACATCGCCGACCAGCTCGGTGCCGCGCCGAACGAGAACCCCGCCGACACCTCAACCGTGGGGGTTTCGGACGCCGCGCCATTGGACCCCGCAGTTGCCCCGGCCACCGGCGCCGCGGCCCCGAACCCTCCGAAGCCTCACGCGAGTGGCGCCCCGGCCGCCGACGCCGCCGCGTCGAGCGCCGTCGAGTCTCACGGGGTTGACGCCCTCACCGCTGAGACGCCCGTCGCCCCTGATGGCACTCGCGCCGGTGATGCCCCTGAATCTCCGGCCGCCTCCGTCAACCAAGCGCCTCAAGCCGCGGGCGTTCACAACGTCTCGGACCCCTCAGAGGCGAGCGACGATGATCTGCTCGACTACGTGCCGACGCCGACGCCGTTCATGATGTTCGAGGACGCGACGGGCGCGACGACGTCACTGCGACAGATTGGCGCGATGGGCCCAGCGATCTTTCTCTACGTCTCACCGTCGTGTGGGTCGTGTCTGCACGTCATGGACGCAGCGCCGGCGTGGCAGGAACAGCTCGGTGCCCTGCCGATCCACTACGTCGTCACGACGCAGCCGCAGGCGGACGTCATCGTCGAGCGCGGCACCGACCCGGCCCGTGTCATGATCGACGAGCCGCTCGCCATCTCACAGATGATGCGGGTCGGCACACCGACGCTGTTCGCCGTCGGCCCGACGCAGGAACTCATCGCCGGCCCCGTCTCGGGATTCGATGCCATCGAGGCGACGATGCAGGACATCCTCACCGAGGTCGCCGCTGCCCGCCCGGCTCACTCCTGACGGAGCCGTCCCCGTCGGCGATTTACGTCCACCTTCGGAATTGCCGTCCCCTTCCGCGAACGGCGTCCACCTTCGCGATTCTTGGTCACTCTCATGAAGGTGACCGAGAACCGCGAACGTGGACGAAAATCGCAGATGGGGACGGGAATCGCAGATGGGCGCGCGCCCGAGCCGCGGACGAGCGGGTCAGCGGGCGTTGCTCGTGAGGTTCCAGGCGTCCTCAGAACCGTCGTCATCGGACGAGTCGTGCCCGTCGTAGTACTGCTCGCCCGGCTCGGCGAGGTCGGCCTGCGACTGCGCGACGAGGTCGATCGGCCCCGCTCCCATCGAACCGCCCGCACCCATCGAGCCGGGTGCACCCGTGGAACCCCCGGAGCCGCCCGAACCCCTACCGCCGAGGGCGTCGTCCTCGTCAGCATCCGCGAAACCGTCGCCACCCGACGCATCGGGCACGTCCTCGCCCTTGAGCAACGCGAGCGTCTGCGGCAAGTCGTCGGGCTTGACGAGCACGTCGCGCGCCTTCGACCCCTCGGACGGGCCGACGATGGCGCGCGATTCGAGCAGGTCCATGAGGCGCCCGGCCTTCGCGAATCCGACGCGCAGCTTGCGCTGCAGCATCGAGGTCGATCCGAACTGTGTCGTGACGACGAGTTCGGCGGCCTGCAGCAGCACGTCGAGGTCGTCGCCGATGTCGTCGTCGATCTCCTTCTTCGGCGCGACCTGCGCGACGTCCTCGCGGTAGTTCGGCGCGAGCTGGCTCTTGACGTGCGCGACGACGGCGTGGATCTCGGATTCGTTGACCCATGCGCCCTGCACGCGCATCGGCTTGCTCGCACCCATCGGCAGGAACAGCGCGTCACCCTGACCGAGCAGCTTCTCGGCACCGGGCTGGTCGAGCACGACGCGGCTGTCGGCGAGCGACGACGTCGCGAACGCCAGGCGCGACGGCACGTTGGCCTTGATGATGCCGGTGACGACGTCGACGGACGGGCGCTGCGTCGCGAGGATGAGGTGAATGCCCGCGGCACGCGCGAGCTGCGTGATGCGCTGGATCGACGCCTCGACGTCGCGCGGCGCGACGAGCATGAGGTCGGCGAGCTCGTCGACGACGACGAGCAGGTAGGGGTACGGCGCGAGCTTGCGCTTGCTGTCGGGCGGCAGCTGCACCTTGCCCGCGCGCACCGCCTTGTTGAACTCGTCGATGTGCTTGTAGCCGAACGCGGCCAGGTCGTCATAGCGTGCGTCCATCTCGCGCACGACCCACTCGAGTGCCTCGGCGGCCTTCTTCGGGTTCGTGATGATCGGCGTGATGAGGTGCGGGATGCCCTCGTACGCCGTCAGTTCGACGCGCTTGGGGTCGACGAGCACCATGCGCACCTCTTCGGGCGTGGCCCGCATGAGCAACGACGTGATCATCGAGTTGACGAAGCTCGACTTACCGGCGCCCGTCGCACCCGCGACGAGCATGTGCGGCATCTTCGCGAGGTTCGCGACGACGTAGCCGCCCTCGACGTCCTTGCCGACACCCATGACCATCGGGTGCGTGTTGTTGCGCGCCGCCTGGCTGCGCAGCACGTCGCCGAGGCTGACGAGTTCCTTGTCGGCGTTCGGGATCTCGATACCGATGGCCTTCTTGCCGGGGATCGGCGACAGGATGCGCACGTCGGCGCTCGCGACGGCGTACGAGATGTTCTTGCTCAACCCCGTCACACGGTCGACCTTGACGCCGGGGCCGAGTTCGACCTCGTAGCGCGTCACCGTCGGGCCGCGCGTGAACCCGCTGACGACGGCGTCGATACCGAACTGCTCGAGTACCTCGGTCAGCGCGTCGACGACGCGGTCGTTCGCGGCGGAACGCTCCTTGGGCGGGGTCCCCTGTTCGAGGACGTTCGAATCGGGCAGCGTGTACGTGACGTCGCCGCCCATTGCGAGCTGCTCGACACGAGGTGGAAGCTGTTCGGTGGGCTGAGCCTCCACCTGACGTTGAGGGACGGCTGCGGCCGGCGCAGCCTGCTCGACGCGCGTGGCACCGGCATCCTGACGGGCCGCCGCGGCCTTCGGCGACTCCCCCGGCCGCTGTGCCGACGCCGGGCGCGACGCCTGCGCCGCACGTGCGGAGGCCTGGTCGACGACGGCATCGTCGACGGAATCCATGGGTGCGGAGCGGCGCGCTGCCCCACCTGCCGCCTCCCCTGCCGGCGACGCTCCGGAGCGCGATGCCCGGGCTCGCGCGAGCGCAGCGGCGCTCGCGTCGCCCGCGCGC
>NZ_AEIQ01000053.1:0-604 GCF_000152185.1 Dermacoccus sp. Ellin185
CCGGGCATGTTCAGGGCGGTGTGCCAGAACGGTCTGGTCTGCGGCGAGACGTTTGGCGAGGTGCGGGTGCCACACAAGGGGGATGTGGTGAGTCAGGTTATTGAGGGGGCGTATGAAGTGCTGGGGATTTTTGAGCGTGTGGAAGAAAAGAGGGATGCCATGCAGTCGTTGCTTTTACCGCCACCTGTGCAGCAGGCACTGGCAAAAGCAGCGCTTACGTATCGCTTTGGTGAGGACCACCAGCCGGTTACTGAATCGCAGATACTCTCCCCACGCCGCTGGCAGGATGAGAGCAATGACCTTTGGACCACCTATCAGCGGATTCAAGAAAACCTGATTAAGGGCGGACTCAGTGGGCGTAATGCTAAAGGCGGACGAACTCATACTCGTGCCGTGCGTGGCATTGACGGGGATGTGAAGCTTAACCGTGCGCTGTGGGTGATGGCAGAAACACTGCTCACGCAACTGCAGTAGACGTTTCATGTTGCCACGTTGTTAATATCGGACACCACCTGTCCGCATCGCTATGTGCTCGTGTGCCTCAATCCCCCGGTTATAGCTTTTAACCCCCGTTACATCTGGCTTTTGCAGAAATAAAAAATAG
>NZ_AEIQ01000052.1:0-24400 GCF_000152185.1 Dermacoccus sp. Ellin185
CGTCCGCGCGCCCTCGGCCGCGTCGCCGTCACCGACGACGGCGACGATGCTCGCCAGCCCGGCGAGGCCCGTGACGGCGTCCTCGAGGTCGAGCCAGTCGTCGTCATCGAGGCCGGCCGCGCCCCCGGCCATGCGACCGAGGCGGCCATGACGCCGTCACGAGCCCACTGCTCGACAGCGTCGCGCGCGAGGGCGCCGTCAGCACCGAGGTGCAGGACGACGGCGTTCGCGACCGGTTTGGAGGGGCAGGCGATGCAGCGCTCGCGCTGATCGAGCGCCCAGATGACGTCGTCGCTCATGACGCACGCTCCGCATCGCGGCGGGCGTCGAGGCCGAACGGCGCCACACGCTGCATGTGACGTTCGTCCGGCGGGCCGAAGCCGGCCCGTTCGTACAGCCTGCGGGCACGCGGACGGGCGTTGAGCATCATTCGCGCGACGTCGTGCGCGTCGGCCCAGGCGTCGACGATCCGCAGCATCCGCTCGGCCAGGCCCTGGCCGCGCGCCGACGGCGTGACGAAGACGACCGCGATGTAGAGCGACGGCTGCGCCGGCCGAGCCAGCGCCGGGGGCCGGTGCACGAGCGACGTCTGCACCATGCCGAGAGCCGTCCCGTCAGCACTCGAGGCGAGCCACGTCGGCAGATCGTCGTAGTGCGCGAGCCAGTGATCGGCATACTCGGTGATGAAGCCGGAGCGGTTGCTCTCCCCCGCCTCGAGGTCCATCTGCAGACGCAGCGCCGCGCAGGCGAACGCGTCTTCGCGGCGCGCGCGGACGATCGTCGGTGTCATGGCAACAGTCAAGCACGGCATGAGGGTCGTCGCCCGTAGGCGCGTCGCGTCAGCACGGGGCCGCGACCGGAATGTGAGACAGCATTCCCGCCTGATGACACGACCCGGCCTAGAGTGGCCGCAGGTCACGAGCGCCAGCGTCAAACCCCGGTTTGCTGGCCGGCAACCCTCCCACCGCGGCGGGGTGCTCCGGGTGACGACCTGGCCCGGCGCCGAGCGCGTCCGGGCAAGCGCGGAGGGATTCCCCTTCGGGCACCACACGTACGGTGCGCCGCCCGTGCGTCCACGCACTCCTCAAGAGGGACATCATCATGAGCTCCGAGAACTGGGCCTTCGAGACCAAGCAGATCCACGTCGGCCAGAACGTCGACGGCGACACCGGCGCCCGGGCGCTGCCGATCTACCAGACGACGTCGTTCGTCTTCGACTCCGCCGAGACCGCGGCCAACCGCTTCGGCCTGTCGGATCTCGGCCCCATCTACACGCGCATCGGCAACCCGACGGCGCAGGCGGTCGAAGACCGCATCGCCGCGCTGGAGGGCGGCGTCGGCGCGTTGCTGCTCGCGTCGGGTCAGGCGGCGACGACGTTCGCCATCCTCAACGTCGCTCAGGCCGGCGACCACATCGTCGCCTCGTCCGCGCTGTACGGCGGCACGTACAACCTGCTGAAGTACACGCTCAAGCGACTCGGCGTCGAGACGACGTTCATCGACAACATCAACGATCTCGACGAGTGGCGCGGCGCCATCCGCGACAACACGAAGCTGCTGTTCGGCGAGACGCTGAGCAACCCCGACCAGAAGGTGCTCGACGTGCGCGGCCTCGCCGACATCGCGCATGACGCCGGGGTGCCGCTGTTCGTCGACAACACCGTCGCGACGCCGTACCTGCTGCGCCCGATCGAGCATGGCGCGGACGTCGTCATTCACTCCGCGACGAAGTACCTCGGGGGGCACGGGACGTCGATCGCCGGCGTGCTCGTCGACGCCGGGACGTTCGACTACGCCGCCGACCCGGCGAAGTTCCCGCAGTTCAACGAGCCGTCGGAGAGCTACCACGGTCTCGTGTTCGCCCGCGACCTCGGCGTCGGATCGCCGCTCGGCGCGAACCTCGCCTTCATCCTCAAGGCGCGCGTCGAACTGCTGCGCGACCTCGGCGCGGCCGTCTCCCCGTTCAACGCGTTCCTCATCGCGCAAGGCCTCGAGACGTTGTCGCTGCGTGTGGAGCGACACGTGGAGAACGCGAAGAAGGTCGTCGAGTTCCTGAAGTCGCAGCCGCAGGTCGAGAAGTTGTTCTACGCCTCCGACCCGTCGAGCCCCTACAAGGAACTCGCCGACCGCTACCTGCCCGCCGGCTCCGGCGCCGTGCTGTCGTTCGAGATCGCCGGCGGCGTCGAGGCGGGCAAGAAGTTCGTCGACGCTCTCGAACTGCACTCGCACGTCGCGAACATCGGTGACGTCCGTTCCCTCGCCATCCATCCTGCGTCGACGACGCACTCCCAGGGCAGCGACGAGGACCGCCGCGGCGCCGGCGTGACGCCCGGACTCGTGCGGTTGAGCGTCGGCATCGAGAACTCCGCCGACATCATCGCCGACCTCGAGAAGGGCTTCGCTGCAGCGAAGTGACCGTGCGCTGAGGTGGGTCCCCGCGACGGGTGACGCAACCGGGTTCCCTACCCCGAGCGTGGTCACCCGGCCGTGTCGAACGCCGGCCCTCGGGTGCACATGCCAACACACGAGCGCGCCCCCGAACCGCGAGGTTCGGGGGCGCGCGTCGTCGTCGAGGCAGACGGTCAGCCGGCCGTCGGGTCGGTGTTCTGACGTTCGGTGATGACGCGGGTGATCTCGGCGATCGCGTCGGCCACCGGCACGCCGTTCTTCTGCGACCCGTCGCGGAAACGGAACGAGACGGCGCCGTTGTCGCGGTCCTCTTCACCGGCGATCAGGATGAACGGCGCCTTCGACTTGGACGCGTTGCGGATCTTCTTCGGGAAGCGGTCGTCGCTCATGTCGACCTCGACACGCACGCCGGCTTCGCGCAGCTTCATCGCGACGTCCTGCAGGTAGTCGTAGTACTCCTCCGCGACGGGCACGGCGAGCACCTGAACCGGCGCGAGCCACGCCGGGAACGCGCCCGCGTAGTGCTCGACGAGCACGCCGAGGAAGCGTTCGATCGAGCCGAACTTCGCCGAGTGGACCATGACGGGCTGCTGACGCGAACCGTCCGCCGCCTGGTACTCGAGGCCGAAACGAGCGGGCTGGTTGAAGTCGTACTGGATCGTCGACATCTGCCAGGTACGGCCGATGGCGTCGCGCGCCTGCACGGAGATCTTTGGGCCGTAGAACGCGGCACCGCCCGGGTCCGGCACGAGCTCGAGGCCGGACTCGAGCGCGACGTCCGACAGCACCTTCGTCGCGATGTCCCACTGTTCGTCGGTGCCGATGAACTTGTCCTTCTTGTCGCCGTCGACGTCGCGCGTCGAGAGCTCGAGGTAGAAGTCGTTCATGCCGAAGTCGCGCAGTAGGCCGAGGATGAAGTCGAGCAGGTGCTTGATCTCCCCCGGCGCCTGTTCGGGCGTGACGTAGCTGTGCGAGTCGTCCTGGGTGATCATGCGCACGCGCGTCAGACCGGAGAGCACGCCCGACTTCTCGTCGCGGTACACCGTGCCGAACTCGAAGAAGCGCAGCGGCAGCTCACGGTAGGAGCGCCCACGCGAACGGAAGATCTCGTTGTGCATCGGGCAGTTCATCGCCTTGAGGCGGTAGTTCTGCCCGTCGACGTCGAGGGGCGGGAACATCCCGTCCGCGTAGTACGGCAGGTGACCCGAGGTGTAGAAGAGGTCTTCCTTCGCGATGTGCGGCGTGCCGACGTAGGAGAAGCCCTCCTCGATGTGACGGCGGCGGACGTAGTCCTCCATCTCACGCTTGATGATGCCGCCCTTGGGGTGGAACACGGGCAGGCCGGGGCCGATGTTCTCGGGGAAGCTGAACAGGTCGAGCTCGGCGCCGAGCTTGCGGTGGTCGCGCTTCTCGGCCTCGGCGAGGCGCTCGAGGTAGGCCTTCAGCTCGTCCTTCGTCGGCCACGCAGTGCCGTAGATGCGCTGCAGCTGCGGGTTCTTCTCGCTGCCGCGCCAGTACGCGGCGGCCGAACGCATGAGCTTGAACGCGTTGCCGAGCACCTTCGTCGACGGCACGTGCGGGCCGCGGCACAGGTCGCCCCAGGCGACGGTGCCGTCGCGGCGGACGTTGTCGTAGATCGTCAGCTCACCGCCACCGACCTCGGCCTCCGCGCCCTCGGCCGCATTCGCAGCGTTGCCCTTGAGGCCGATGAGCTCGCACTTGTAGGGCTCGTGCGCGAGTTCTTCGAGGCCCTCGGCGTCGGTGATGACGCGGCGGTTGAACGTCTGGCCCTCGTTGACGATCCTTTGCATCGCCTTCTCGAGCTTCTTGAGGTCGTCGGGCGTGAACGCCTCGGCGACGTCGAAGTCGTAGTAGAAACCGTCGGTGACGGGCGGGCCGATGCCGAGCTTCGCGCTCGGGTTGATCTGCTGCACCGCCTGCGCGAGCACGTGGGCCGCGGAGTGACGCAGGACGGCGAGGCCCTCCGGGTCCTGAGCGGTGACGGGCTCGACGGACGCGCCGTCCGGGATCTCGCGGAACAGGTCGCGCAGTTCACCGTCGATGCGCATGACGAGGACGGCCTTGTCGCCGCCGAACAGGTCCGTGCCCGTCGTGCCCTGCTCGACCTCGCGTGGTTCGCCGTTGACGGTCAGGGTGATGTTCTCGGACACGGCTGTGCTCCTTGTTCGTGACGTGCAGACTCGGCCGCACACGTACGAATGGCACGGCCCGTGCGGCCAAGGCTACCGGGTGCCCCCGACCACCCCACGCCGAGCCGCCGGCACCACCCAGGCGTGACGTTGGTCGCCCGCGGTGATGCGAGGCGGCCGTTGCTGAGGATCTCCTACGAATGTGGACGTAGATCGCCGATGTGGACGAAAATCGCAGGTGGGTCAGGGGCCCGTACTCATCTGCGATTTGCGTCCACATTCGCGATTCCTCTACACCTCGGCGAGCGGCGTCCACAGTCGCGAGGTTCGGCCGCCATTACCAACCTGGGTGACGGTCGTCGACGGCGCCGTGTCCAGCCGACGACCACATTGCCGTCCGGACGCGACGAGGCCGCCCACCATCCAGTGGGCGGCCTCCTCGATCGCGCCGAGCGTGCAACCTTCCTCGACCGATGCCGATGTCTTGGTCGATCGGCGCCGACGTCTCGGCAGGTCAGTCGGTGCCGAACTCCATCGCCGCTTCGTCGAGTGCGAGAGCGTCGGCGTCGACGTTCGGGTTCGACGCGATCTGCTGCGCGCCACCGGGCTCGAGCTGGCCGACGAGGTCGGTCTGCGCCTTGCCCAGCCCGCCGCGTGCGGCGTAGAACTCGAGCTTGCCACGCGTGTCGGCGATGTCGAGGTTGCGCATCGTCAGCTGCCCGATGCGGTCGACGGGGCCGAATGCGGCGTTCTCGGTGCGCTCCATGGACAGCTTGTCGGGGTGGTAGGAGAAGTTGTCGCCCTGGGTGTCGACGATCGAGTAATCCTCGCCGCGACGAAGGCGCAGCGTCACCTCACCCGTGACGGCGGACGCCACCCAACGCAGCAGACCCTCGCGGATCATGAGCGACTGCGGGTCGAACCAGCGTCCTTCGTACAGCAGCCGCCCGAGGCGCCGTCCGTCGTTGTGGTACGCGGCGATGGTGTCCTCGTTGTGGACGGCGTTGAGCAGCCGTTCGTAGGCGATGAACAGCAGCGCCATGCCGGGCGCCTCGTAGATGCCGCGCGACTTGGCCTCGATGATGCGGTTCTCGATCTGGTCGCTCATGCCGAGCCCATGGCGTCCGCCGACGGCGTTGGCCTCCTGGAACAGGGCGACGACGTCGCCGCCGAAGTCGTCACCGTTGATCGCGACGGGCAGCCCCGATTCGAAGCGGATGACGACGTCCTCGGTGTCGATCTTCACCGCGTCGTCCCAGTACGCGACACCCATGATCGGCTTGACGATCTCCATCGACTCGTCGAGGTGCTCGAGCGTCTTTGCCTCGTGCGTCGCGCCGAGGATGTTGGCGTCCGTCGAGTAGGCCTTCTCGGCCGAGTCGCGGTAGGGCAGATCGTGCGCCGTCAGCCATTCGGACATCTCCTGGCGCCCACCCAGTTCGCTGACGAAGTCGGCGTCGAGCCACGGCTTGTAGATGCGCAGGCCCGGGTTGGCGAGCAGACCGTAGCGGTAGAAACGCTCGATGTCATTGCCCTTGAACGTCGAGCCGTCGCCCCAGATCGACACACCGTCGGCCTGCATGGCGCGCACGAGCAGCGTGCCGGTGACGGCGCGACCCAGCGGCGTCGTGTTGAAGTACGTGCGCCCGCCGGAGCGGATGTGGAACGCGCCGCACGCAATGGCGGCGAGACCCTCCTCGACGAGCGCCTTCTTGCAGTCGACGAGACGCGACAGTTCGGCGCCGTACTGGCCGGCACGGCCCGGGATGCCTTCGATGTCGTCCTCGTCGTACTGGCCGAGGTCGGCGGTGTAGGTGCAGGGGACGGCGCCCTTGTCGCGCATCCAGGCGACGGCCACGGAGGTGTCGAGGCCACCGGAGAAGGCGATGCCGACGCGTTCGCCGACGGGCAGGGAAGTCAAGACCTTGGACATGCCTTCAGAATACCCCGACTGAGTAGTTATGCCAAAACAGTGCATAACTACTCAGTCGGCAGGCCTGGGGCGGCGAGACGACGCGCCGGCGCCCCGCAGCGCGAGCCTGGCACCCACGTGTGCACCGACCCGACTGCCCGACCTAGGCGCGCCATCGATCGCTCAGCCGCCGATGGCGCTCATCGGCCGCGGCGGCTGGAGGAATCCGGGTTCGTCGATGCCGTGGCCGGGTTGCTTGCCGGCGAGGCAGGCTCGGATGCGGGCGCGGACATCGGCGTCCGTGCCAGCGCTGCGCAGCACCGAGCGCACGTCGGTCTCGCCGCGCGCGAACAGGCACGAGCGCAGCTGGCCGTCGGAGGTGAGCCGCAGCCGGTCGCACGCGCCGCAGAACGGCATCGTCACGCTCGCAATGATGCCGACGCGGCCCGGGCCTCCGTCGACCTCGTACAGCTCGGCCGGGGCGGCGCCGCGTCCGGGCAGCGCGTCCAGTGAGTGCGTGCGACGCAGCAGGGCGAGCGTCTCGGCAGCCGTCACCATCTCGGCGCGGTTCCACACGTGCCCGCCGTCGAGCGGCATCTGTTCGATGAAACGCAGTTCGTGCCCCTCAGCGAGGGCCCAGTCGAGCAGTGCGGGCGCCTCGTCGTCGTTGACACCGCGCAGCAGCACCGTGTTGATCTTGATCGGCGCGAAACCGGCGCAGCGCGCCGCGTCGAGACCGGTCATGACGTCGTCGAGTCGATCCCGACGGGTCATGGTCGCGAAACGCGAGGGCGAGAGCGTGTCGAGGCTGACGTTGAGTCGCGCCAGGCCCGCGTCGCGCAACGGTTTCGCCAACTGCGCGAGCCGAACGGCGTTCGTCGTCATCGACAACTCGGGGCGCCCGCCCGGCCCCTCGAGTGCCGCCAGGCGTTCGACGAGGTCGACGATGTCGGGGCGCAGCAGCGGTTCGCCGCCCGTGAGGCGGATCTCGTCGATGCCGGCCTCGACGGCGATGCGAGCCACCGTGACGATCTCGTCGCTCGCCAACAACGTGTCGCGCGGCGCGAGCGGCACACCCTCGGCGGGCATGCAGTAGGTGCAACGCAGATTGCACTTGTCGGTCAGCGAGATGCGCAGGTCACGATGCACCCGCCCGAACGAGTCGACGAGCGGACCGTCATCCGAAACGCCTGCAGCGGTGGAGAGCTCGCCGCGCAGGGCACGGCGCACGCGGGGTGTCGGCAGGTCGATCATGACGGCAGCCCGGACCACACCGCGCTGCCGTCGCGCAGGTGTTGCTGCTTCCACAGCGGGACGTCGTGCTTGATGCGGTCGACCAGTTCGCCGCACACCGTGAACGCCAGGGCACGATGCGGCGAGCTGACGGCGGCGACGATGGCGCTCTCCCCCACCGCGACGCGTCCGATGCGGTGGCTGACGGCCACGCGTGTCTCACCGTACGGATCCAGCTGCGTGACGACGGCCTCCGCCACTTCGCGCAACGTCGCCGCGGCGCTCGGGTGCGCGGTGTAATCGAGCGCGACGACCTCGCCGTCAGCCTCCGGGTCGTGGTTGCGTACCGTCCCGACGAACGTCACGCACGCGCCCTGACGTGCGTCGTCGACGGCGCGCACGTGGGCGTCGACGTCGAGGGGCGAGTCGGTGACGGCGGCGAGCAGGACGGGCATGGGCGCTCCTTCCATCGGCGGCCCAGCGGTGTCCGCGGGACGCAAAAACGCGGAATCCGATGATTCCGCGTCCTGATGGTGGATGTAAAGGGACTCGAACCCCTGACCTCTCGCGTGTGAAGCGAACGCTCTAACCAACTGAGCTATACATCCGTGTGGTGCGCGGGAAACACTAGCCCACGGCGTCGATGAACACCAAACGGGCCGGTGCGTCAGCCGCTGAGCCCCGGCACGTCGTCGAGCCAGTTCTCGGCAAAGTCCGGCAACCATCCCGGCACCCCGGACACCGCGAACATCGCCCAGAAGATCGCGACAACGAGCGCGAACGTCGCGAGACCGGCCAGCGCCTGCGCCCACCAGCCCTTGCGTTCGAGCCAATCCCACCACGCTTGCACCTTCGCGCGTACCCAGCCGAGCAGCCGCTGCGCGCGCTCGAACTCGCTCGCCCAGATGCCGAGGCCGAGGAAGATGACGAGCCAACCCGGCCCCGGAAACGGCAGCAGCACGATGCCCACGATGACGACGATTGCGCCGAGCACACCGACGCCGATGCGGTACAGTCGCGCGCTCTTCGGGTTGGCGCGGATGCGTCGACGCCACTCCCAGTCGTGCTCCTCGCCCTGCCCGGGCTCTCGAGAATCGCGGGAATCAGCGTCGCGGGCGGAGGCCGTCGAGCTCATGACAACCAAGCCTAACGGGGGGCGCCTGAGCCGACCATTCCAACGCCGCGCGCGGGAGACTTCACGGCCGGGCGTGAACCGACGTCAACCCACATCAACCGCCACGACATCGCGCCGCCCCGTGTCGAGGGAACCCCACGCCGAGGCAGACCCGACGGGAACCCGCCGTCAGCCGAGCAGCTCACCCTGACGCTCGGCGAAGATCGCCGCGATGCGCGAGGTCATGGGTCCGGGGGTGCCCTCGTCGCACAGCGCCCGGTCGTTCATGGCGTGCACGCCCTGCACGTCGCGTGTCGAGGAGGTGACGAACGCCTCGTCGCATTCGTCGAGCACGTCGAAGCTCAGGTGTTCCTCGGCGATCTCGACGCCGGCCTCGCGCGCCCACTCGATCGTCAGCGCGCGCGTGATGCCGGCGAGCGGGCCGTCCTCGAGCGGCGGCGTGACGACGCGCTCACCGAGCACGACGAAGATGTTCGACCCGGTGCCCTCGCACAGGTTGCCGAGCGTGTTCGAGAAGATCGCCTCGCTCGCGCCGGCCTCCTTGGCCGCGGCGAGCGCGACGACGTTCTCCGCGTACGACGTCGTCTTCAACCCGGCGACGGCCGAGTTCTCATTGCGCGTCCAGCGCACCGTCGCGACCTTCGTCGTCGGCGCGGGTCGCGGCACGGCGCCCGCCGTCACGATGTACGTCTGCGGGGCGTCGCCGCGATCCGAACCAAGTGGGCCGACGCCGCCGGTCACGGTGTAGCGCAGGCGCCCGAAGTCGATGTGCTCACCCTCGAGCACGGCCTTGACGCCCTCGTCGATGCGGTCGCGATCGAGCTTCGGCAGGCCGAGGCCGGCGAGGCTGCGATCCATCCGATCATGATGACGCGACAACGCGAACACGCGGCCGCCGTCGATCTTGGCGGTCTCGAACACGCCGTCGCCGACGGTGATGCCGTGGTCGATCGGTGAGATGGCCGCGCCCTCGTCGACGCGGCGACCGTCGACCCAGATCCGGATGCTCATGGTGTCTCCTCCAGTGCCGCGCCCCGCGCGATGGCGAGCAGGCGATGTGCCTTCAGTTCGGTCTCATCCCATTCTGCCGTAGGCACCGAATCCCACGTGATCCCGGCGCCCACCCCGAAGTGGGTCGACGGAGACGATATCCCGTGCCCGTTCGCGGCCGCAGCCCCACCCCCGGCGGGTTTCTGCCAGAACGTACGGATGCCGACGGCCAGCTCCGCGGCGCCCCGATCGGCGTCGATCCACCCGATGGCGCCGCAGTACGGCCCGCGCGCCCCCACCTCGAGTGATTCGATGACGTCGAGAGCCCGCCGTTTCGGGGTGCCCGACACCGAGCCGGGCGGCCCCGTCGCGCTGAGCAGCCGCGCCCACGTCACGCCGTCACAGACCTCGCCCCACACCGTCGAGACGAGGTGGACGAGGCCGGGGTGCTGTTGCATCTCGAGCAGCGGATCGACGCGCACCGAGCCGGGCACACAGACACGTTGCAGGTCGTTGCGCACGAGGTCGGTGATCATGACGTTCTCCGTCACGTCCTTCGCGAGCATCGTCTCCGGACACGTCGACGTGCCCTTGATCGGCGCGGAACTGATGACGGCGCCCTCGCGCGCGAGGTACATCTCCGGCGAGGCGCTGACGATCTGCGGCAGGCCCGCGATGTCGATACGCGCGGCGTGACGCGCCGGGTTGTGGGCGAGCACGCCGCGAAACAGGACGTCGAGGTCGAGCGCGGCGTCCGTCGTCAGCGTCCGACAGAGGTTGACCTGGTACACGTCGCCTGCCGCGATGTGCTCGCGGATCCGTTCGACGCCGTCGCAGTAGGCGTCGCGCGACAGCGACGATCGCCATTCGACGTGACATTCCGCGGGCCTTGACGGCGGCTCGGCCAGGGCCGCACTCCCCCGCCACGGCTGCGTCGGGTGCCACACCACCGATCGCATGCGCGCGGCCAACAGCTCGCCCTCGAACGTCTGCACGACGACGTGGAAACCGTGCTCGAGATCGTCGGGATCCGACGTCACCGCCTCGACGTCCCACGCCGTGACGTCGCGAAAGAGCGCACGATCCGTGCTGGCGGCGAGAGCGTCGATCACGAGAGGCCACAGTAGTCCGGCCGCGTCCCGCGCAGGCGGATGCGCCGCAGCGGATGAGCCCGGCCACGTGGCGACCTACCGAGGACGCACGCCCTCTGCCCGGACGCGGGTCACGGTCACGGATTCGCGGCGAGGAAAACGTACGCGAACAGCAGCACGAGCAGGATCCACCCGGAGAACCGCGTCGCGCGGCCCTGGACGATCGTCAGGATGCCGACGACGAGGCTGAGCACGAGCAGCACGATGTGCATGCTGCCGAGGCCCAGTTCAAGCGGTGACGACAGGAACGGCGACAGCGCCGCGAGCGTCGGGATCGTCAGGCCGATGCTCGCCATCGCCGAGCCGTACGCGAGATTGAGGCTGTTCTGAACGCGTCCAGCGCGCGCGTACTTCGCGGCGGCGAGCGTCTCCGGCAGCAGCACGACGAGGGCGATGACGACGCCGACGAAGCTCTGCGGGAAGCCCGCGGCGTCGACGGCCTGTTCGATCGACGGCGACAGCACCTTCGCCAGACCGACGACGGCGACGAGCGCCACGACGAGCAGGCCCAGGCTGACGAGCGCGGCGCGCGTCGACGGGGCCGGGCCGTGGGCGTCCTCGTCGTCGAGCGGCTTGCCGGCGCGGTCGACGGGCACGAAGAAGTCGCGGTGACGCACCGTCTGGGTGAGGACGAACATCGCGTACACACCGATCGAGCTGATCGCGGCGAACGCGAGCTGCGACGGCGAGAACTCCGGCCCGCTGCGGGCCGAGGTGAACGTCGGCAGCACGAGGCACAGCCCCGCGACGGTGACGACGCCCGCCAGCGCGGCCGCCGACCCTTCCGGGTTGAAGCGTGCCAACCCGCGGCGCCCCGCGCCGAGGAAGATGCACAGACCGGCGATGCCGTTGATCGTGATCATGAGCGCCGCGAACACCGTGTCGCGCGCAAGCGTCTCGACGCCGTCCTTGCCGGAGGCCATGAGGGTGACGATGAGCCCCACCTCGATGACGGTGACGGCGACCGCGAGGACGATCGAACCGAGCGGCTCGCCCACCTTTGCGGCGATGACCTCGGCGTGGTGGACGGCGGCGAGAACAGCGCCGAACAACGCCGCGGTGACGAGGACGGCGACGACGCCCGGCAGGCTGCGTCCCCAGGTGGCCGCGAGGACGACGGCTCCGAGGATCGGAGCCCACGTCGTCCACTGGGCGATTCCTGGTCGGTGCGTGGCTTCGGCGCTCATGCGCTCCCCTTGGATCGTGCGGCGGTCACGGACGCTGCGTGCTCGGCCCCTGCCTGAGGGAGACGGTTCCTGCGAGAGCGAGCCTCGATCAGTCTTGGCCGAATGTGCATCAAGGCCTCCGGCGACACGCCGAAGGCCTTGATGTGATGGTGGGCGATACTGGGTTTGAACCAGTGACCTCTTCCGTGTCAAGGAAGCGCGCTACCGCTGCGCCAATCGCCCCAGATATGGGAATGGAGCGGACAACCGGGCTCGAACCGGCGACCTCAACCTTGGCAAGGTTGCGCTCTACCAACTGAGCTATGTCCGCCTGTTTCCTCGGGCTTTCCGCCCTCGGCAACGACGAGAACGTTACCCGGATCATCGCGCGTTCACCAAATCGGCATCGCCGAGTCGACGGGGATCGGCGGCCCGCCCACGCCGATCGACGAGTGCGCGATCGCGACGACGGATGTCGCTGGCTTCACGCCGACTGTGCCTCATCACGGCCGTGCGTACTCGACCTGGCTCATCGCGCCGCTGCTCGATCCGCAGCTGCATCCGTGGACCGTCGTACGCCTCGGCGTACTTCGTCTCCGGACGCCCAGCCGCGACGCTCCTGCGCACCACCGACGGCCTCTCGGGAGTGCTGCTCGTCGTCATCTCCGCGCTGTCCTACGCCCGCCTGCGCATCGTGTGGCGGGGGCTGCGCCTCGACCACGACGCCGCAGCGGCCGTCGGTCACGTCTCGACCCGCCGTCGCGAACGCGTCGCCGTGCGGACGTGGTGCGCCGCCACGATGCGGGCCGCATCGATTTGCCGGGCCGGGCCACCGCCGGGCGTCCGATTCGTCCTCGGCCTCCCCTGCTGAGCCGTTTCCCGGCGCGCTTCCCAGATGATCAGCGTGACGGGCCGCGCGACGCGCGTTCTCGACGCAGGCGACGGGCCCGCGCTCGCCTCTTCCCCCGGCATCGCGTCGTTCGTGTGGGACTGGGCGCCTGTCGCGCAATGCTTGTCGGCCACCCATCGCGTCATCGTCGTCGAACGTCCCGCCGACGAGCGACTTGGCACCGGGCACCTCGACGCCGAACGCCTTGATGTCGAGCACCCTGGAGCCGCCGCACGTCCTGATGCCGCACGTCCCGATGTCGAACGCGCGGACGCCGACCGGCCCGAGGCGACGGCCGGCGCGCCGACCATGCTCGAGGACGACGCAGCGCACCTGCTGAACGCGCTCGACGCGCTGGGCGTGCCGGGCCCTGTCACATTCGTCGGTCATTCATTCGGGGCTGTCGTGGCGGAAGCCGCGGCGCGCATGGCCCCGGAGCAGGCCGCGGCCCTCGTCCTGCTCGACGGGTCACTCGCCGAGGACGGCTCCGCCGAGCCCGAGACGCCTCGATCGGGCCGACGCGCACGACTCCTGGCGGCAGCCCTGTGAAGCCGCTCGGCCGTCGCTGCTTGGCGGGTCTGCGGCCCCACGATTCGCACGCTGGCGGTGCCCGCGCGTCGTTCACTCGCGCGATCGGTCCCCGGCCTGCGCGACGAGATGGCGTCGATCAGCGTGCTCGAGACCTGTCTTCACGAATTGTCGGCATATTCGTCCTGCGTTCGTCAGCTGCATGCGCTGCGCACGACGTCACCGCTGACGCCGCAGTTGCCGACGCTCGTCGTCGCCGCCAACGGGCGCCTGCAGCGACGCACGCCAACCCGTTGGGTGCGCGCCGTGCTGCGCCAGGCGCGCGAAATCGCCGCCGATGCAGACGTGCGGAAGGCCGTCCTCGAGCGATCCGGCCATTTCGTCATGCTCGACCGCCCTCAGCGCATGGCCGACCTCATCCTCACGCTCGGATCCCGCTGACGGCGGCGCACCGCGACGCTCCGGCGGCCTCGCACTCTGCGTCCGCTCGATCAGGCGCCGGGCTCGTCGACGATGCCGTCGTCGAAACCCGCCGCGTCGCGACCGTCCGTGAAGTGCAGCGCAGCCTCTTCAGCGCTCGAGGCGCCACCCGCGAAACCGTCGTCCTCGGCGACGAGTTCGGATTCGCGATCCTCCGCCAGGCCCTCGTCGGGGGCGACGACGCGGCCGACGCGCGTGTCGTCGAACTCGTCGTCAGGTGACGGAACGCCGTCGGGGTTGCCGTACGCCGAGTCGGGGTCGACGTCGGGCACCTCCTCCTCGAGGCGCTCGTCGAGGGTCTCGTGCTCGTTCTCCCAGCGCTCGACGTTCGGCTCGCGCTCCGGCGTCGTGAACCCCTGGTCGAGCATGTTCTCGTACGCCTCGCCCGTGACGTCGTCGGCGGCCTGGGCCTGATCCGCGTAGCCGTCCATGGGGCCGAGGTCGAAGTTCGATTCATTCGTCATGACGCCATCATGCGCAGATGAGACGCACCAAGGAAAGCCGGCCGGCCCGCTGCACGTCGGTCGACGGCCGCCGCCCGCCTGCGCCGCTCGACATTGCCCCACAACGCGTCATCCATGACGCGTTTCCGGGCGATGGCCGCCGGGCCCCGCACCCACGGCGTCCCCCGCACACCGGCCCGGGATCTCTCGCCCAGCCGGCAGCTGGCAGCCGGCAGCGGAACAGCACGATGCTCCCGACGGCCGGGCCGTGGGAGCATCGTGGCTGTGTTCTGTTCTGGTGGGCGATACTGGGTTTGAACCAGTGACCTCTTCCGTGTCAAGGAAGCGCGCTACCGCTGCGCCAATCGCCCGAGGTGGAGACGGGATTTGAACCCGTGTAGACGGCTTTGCAGGCCGTTGCCTCGCCTCTCGGCCACTCCACCGAACACGGTTCGCACCGTGCGTGTCCAAGAAGACACAGAGCGGACAACCGGGCTCGAACCGGCGACCTCAACCTTGGCAAGGTTGCGCTCTACCAACTGAGCTATGTCCGCCTGCTACTGCGCTGTCGCGCTGCAACGAGAGGAAACACTAACCGATGCTCACGTTCACGCGCAACGTGGGCGGCGCGGATGCCGCGTCACGCGCTGCGACGCTGCGCCATGTCGTCGGGGCGAGCAGACTCGGCGGCGGCTTCGCCCTGCGTCACCACGCCACCGTCGGGCCGCGCCCCACGATCCACCACGGCAGCTCGCTCGCCGTACGGGCGCCCATGCCTGGCGCCGGCCGACGTCTCGTTCTCCTGGTCGTACGGGGCGTCGTCGCCCGCCCGTGAACGCACCTTGGCCACCTGTTCCTCGATGAGCCCACGCGTCCGCGCACGCACTCCGACGGGCGCGGCGGCGACCGGCCACAGCCGCGCGACGGCACTGTTGAGCGCGGCACCGATGAGCACGGCGATCGACAACGAGTACAGCCAGATCAGCGCGATGATCGCTGCCGCGAGCGGGCCGTAGATCGAGATGCCGCCGACGGACGCCGACAACCAACTGCGCAGGAACAGCGAGATGATGACCCAGGCGATGAGGGTGAATCCGGCGCCGGGCAGGTCGCGCACCCATGGCGTGCGCACAGGTGTCGCGATGTAGTAGAGCGTCGCGAACCCGACGATCGTGATGGCGCCGACGACGGGCCAGTACAGCGTCAGCAGGAACAGCAGACCGGGCGGCAGCATGCGTCCGAGCAGATCCGGGCCGATGACGATGAGTGGCAGCACGGCGCCGATGAACAGCAGCGAGACGAAGTACAACGTCACCGACAGCGCACGGGCGCGCACGATGCCGCGCACGCCGCCCTGGCCGTACATGATCGAGATGGTGTCGACGATGACGTTGATCATCCGCGAACCGGACCACAGCGACAGCAGGAAGCCGATGGAGACGACGTCGGGGCGTCCGCCCTCGAGCGCGTCGTGCAGCGTCGGCATGACGACGTTCTGCAGCGCCTCCCCCGACAGGATCCCCTCGAGGTAGCGCTCGATCGAGCGGACGATGTCGTCCACGGTACGTCCGCCGAGGGCGCCGCCGACGTAGCCCATGACGCCGAGCAGGCCGTAGACGAGCGGCGGGAAGGACAGCAACGCGAAGAAACCCGCCTCGGAGGCGAGGCCGGTGACGCGGTAGCGCATGCACTGACGCAGCGTCTCGAGCACGAGGCGGCACACGGCGTAGAGGCCGGGCACGCGGCGCGCCACGCGGCGGGCGCGGGTACGCAGCATCGACGGTTGATCCTGCTCCGCCTGCTCGCTCACCCGAGCACGTTAGCGGCGTTCGTCGCGGAAGGCGGGGAGGCTCGCCGCAGCCGTGTCCACGCCCGAACCGGCGTGCGACGAGCGCGTCCTACTTCATGGTTAGGTAGACGCCATGGATATCTGGCCGGGCAAGCCCTACCCCCTCGGTGCCACGTTCGACGGCACCGGCGTCAACTTCGCAATCTTCTCGGAAGCGGCCGAGAAGGTCTTCCTCTGCTTGGTCGACGACGACATGGTCGAGACGCGCATCGAGCTGACGGAGGTCGACGGCCACGTCTGGCATGGTTACGTGCCGAGCGTGCAGCCCGGTCAGCGGTACGGCTACCGCGTCGAGGGCCCGTACGACCCCGAGAACGGGCAGCGTTGCAACGTCAACAAGCTGTTGCTCGACCCGTACGCGAAGGCGATCGAGGGTCAGATCGACGGCGACGAGTCTTTGTTCAGCTACTACTTCCTCGAGCAGGACAAGCGCAACGACGACGACTCGCTCGCTCACACGATGCTGAGCGTCGTCATCAACCCCTACTTCGACTGGGGTCACGACCACCCGCCGCAGCACGAGTACCACCAGAGCGTCATCTACGAGGCGCACGTCAAGGGTCTGACGATGACGCACCCGGACGTGCCGGAGGAGATCCGTGGCACGTACGCCGCGATCGGTCACCCCGCGATCGTGCAGCACCTCGTCGACCTCGGCGTGACGGCGATCGAGCTCATGCCGGTGCACCAGTTCGTTCAGGACACGACGCTCGTCGAGAAGGGCCTGACGAACTACTGGGGTTACAACACGATCGGCTTCCTCGCGCCGCACAACGCGTACTCGGCGAGTGGTGAACGCGGTCAGCAGGTCACCGAGTTCAAGGCGATGGTCAAGGCGCTGCATGAGGCGGGCATCGAGGTCATCCTCGACGTCGTCTACAACCACACCGCCGAGGGCAACGAGAACGGCCCGACGCTGAGCTTCCGCGGCCTCGACAACGAGAACTACTACCGCCTCGTCGACGACAACAAGGCGCACTACTTCGACACGACGGGCACGGGCAACTCGTTGCTCATGCGCAGCCCGCACGTGCTGCAGCTCATCATGGATTCGCTGCGGTACTGGGTCAACGAGATGCACGTCGACGGTTTCCGCTTCGACCTCGCTGCGACGCTCGCGCGTCAGTTCCACGAGGTCGACCGGTTGAGCGCCTTCTTCGACATCATCCAGCAGGATCCGGTGATCAGCCAGGTCAAGCTCATTGCCGAGCCCTGGGACGTCGGTGACGGCGGCTACCAGGTCGGCAACTTCCCGCCGCTGTGGACGGAGTGGAACGGCAAGTACCGCGACACCGTGCGCGACTACTGGCGTGGTGAGCCGGGTTCGCTCGGCGAGTTCGCCTCCCGTCTCACTGGTTCGAGCGACCTGTACGCGCACTCGGGGCGTCGACCGATCGCGTCGATCAACTTCGTCACCGCGCACGACGGCTTCACGATGCGCGACCTCGTCAGCTACAACGAGAAGCACAACGACGCCAACGGCGAGGGCAACAACGACGGCGAATCGCACAACCGCAGCTGGAACTGCGGCGTCGAGGGCGAGACCGATGACGCGAGCGTGCTCGCGCTGCGGGATCGTCAGATTCGCAACCACCTCGCGACGCTCATGCTGAGCCAAGGCGTGCCGATGCTGCTGCACGGTGACGAGCTGGGACGCACGCAGGGCGGCAACAACAACACGTACTGCCAGGACAACGAGATCTCCTGGATCGACTGGGATCTCGACGACCGTCGCCGTTCGTTGCTGGAGTTCACGCAGCAGCTCATCGCGTTGCGTCGTACGCACCCGGCGTTCCAGCGTCGACGCTTCTTCGCCGGCGACGCCGAGCACGGTGGGCGCAGCGACTGGGGCGACATCGTCTGGTTCGGCGCGAACGGTGAGGAGATGCAGGACGGCGACTGGGCCTCCGGAGCTGGCACGATCATGGTCTACCTCAACGGTGACGCGATCCACGCGCAGGATGCGAAGGGCCAGTCGGTCGTCGACGACCACTTCCTGCTGCTGTTCAACCCCGGCCACGAGGAGACGCACTTCGTCATCCCCGAGGTCGTCAAGAAGGGTTCGGAGTGGAGTTTCGCCATCTCCAGCCTGCCCGAGGACGCCGAAGCAGGCGTCGAACTGAGCGGCGGCGACACCGTCAAGCTGCCCCCGCGCACCCTCGCGGTGCTGCAGGCGCCACGCACAGAGAGCTGACGAACGCATGACGAGGGGCTGACCGGTTCGATCGAACCGGTCAGCCCCTCGTCATGTTCGTCTTCTCGTGCCTGGCGCGCCGCCGGCCGTGCTCGTACGGACCCGGCCCGCGGCGTGGACGTCAGAGCTTCTCGAGGCGAGCGCGCTGCTCGGGGACGTCGAACGTCGCCTCCGGCCACTCGAGGGCGAGGGCGCGCAGGTGCTCGAGGACGAGCTGCTGCACAGCAAGACGCGCATACCACTTGTTGTCGGCCGGGACGACGAACCACGGCGCGACGTCCGTCGACGTCTTCTCCAGCAGCGCCTGGTAGGCCTCCTGGTACTCACTCCAGTAGGAGCGTTCGACGAGGTCGCCCGGGTTGAACTTGTAGAACTTCTCCGGGTCCTCGAGACGCTCGGCAAGGCGCGCCTTCTGCTCGTCGGCGGAGATGTGGAGCATCACCTTGATGATCGTCGTGCCATTCGCGACGACCGACTCCTCGAACGCGTTGATCTGGCCGTAGCGACGCATCCACACCGGTCGCGAGACGAGGTCGTGGACACGCACGACGAGGACGTCCTCGTACTGGCTACGGTCGAACACCCCGACATAACCGGGCTTGGGCAGCGCATTGCGGATGCGCCACAGGAACGGATGCGCTTGCTCTTCCTTCGTCGGCGTCTTGAAGGCCGTCAGCTCGACGCCCTGTGGGTCCATCGTGCCGACGACGTGACGCATGATGCCGCCCTTGCCGGAGGTGTCCATGCCCTGCACGAGCAGCAGGACGCTGCGCCCGCCGGGGTGACGCTCGCTCGCGTAGAGCCGCTCCTGCAGGTCAGCGAGCTCGTCGCCCGTCTTGCGCATGACCTTCTCGGCCTTCTTGGGCCCGCCGTCGAACGCGGGCGTCGACGACGCGTCCAGGTCGGCGAGGACGAATCCCTCACCGACGCGCAGCGCCGAGGCGAAGTCGCTCTTGACGGCCTTGAACTTCTTCGTCCCCTTGCGCGTCGCCTTGTCACGGCCGACGTTGGCGGTGACCTCCTCGGCCTGCTTTAGACGAGCCACCTTGGCGGGCGCAAGGTGAGCCGTGCTCGTCGACGTGCCGACATTCCTCGCCTCGGACGTGGCGTCGGACGCCGACTTCTTCGCCTTCTTCTCGCCCTTCGCCGTCGACGCCCTCGTCTCGGCGGTCTTCGACGTGGCCGCCGTCTTGGCCGCGCTCGCCTCGGACTTCTTCGTCGCCTCGGACTTCTTCTTCGCGTCGGACTTCGCCGTCGTGTCAGCCGACTTCTTGCTCGAGGACGACTTCTTCGACGCCTTGCCAGCCGACTTCTTCTTCGGCTGCGCGTCAGACGTTGTGGTCTTCGTGGACGCTCCCCCGACGGCCGTAGTCTTGGCGGACGTCTTCGACGACGTACCCGCCTCCTTCGCCGACTTGGTCGTGTCGCTCTTGGTGGCGGCCTTCGACGACGAGGAGGCGCTCTTCGCTGCCTTCTCGGGCGCCTCGGGCGACTCGCTCTTGGCCTTCTTGGACATACCAGTCATCGTGGCAGACCCGACCGGCGTTGTCATGCACTTCGCTTCCGCACGGACAAGCGATTCGGCGAGATCACGGTGATCCGTTGGGGCGCAACGCTTTCGAAGGACGCCGATTCAACGCTCGTCGGCGACAGAGCGACCACCACCCGCTCGTTCCGCAGCGATCAGGCGTACGAACGGCCCTCAGCGAGCGAGGAACTCGCGGACGTATCGCTCCCAACGGGCCGGGTCGGTGTTCCACTCGCGCACATGTCGGGCCTGCTCCCAGCGCTGCCAGGTGACGATGTCAGGGCGCAGTCGTGCGAGCTCCGCGCTCGGTCCGTAGGGCACGAACTCGTCGTCGACGGAGTGGATGACGAGCATCGGCTTCGTCAGCTCGTCGGCGCGCGCGACCCAGTTCGTCAGCGTGACGTCGATCGCCTGCGCGAGCCCCGTCATCCGCCGGCTCGATCGGTTGCCGCCCAACAGACGTGCCGCGAGGTCGGCGACGCGCGGGTGCAGCCGATTGGCCCGCGCATGGTGAGCCATGACGTCGGCCCAGTCGAGCACCGGCCCGTCGAGGACGACGCGACGCACCGCCCCCGCGTGGCCGCTGCGCGCGAGTACCTGCATGACGATCGCGCCGCCCATCGACCAGCCGAGCAGGTCGATGCTGCGCGCGCCCTCCCGCAGCGCGAACTCGAGGGCGAGATCGACGTCTTCCCACTCGGTGAGTCCGAGGGCGTACTTGCCGTCGCTGCTGGCGGGCCCGTCGGAGTCGTTGCGGTAGCTCGGGATGATGCACGAGATGCCGAGGTCGGTGAGCACCGGGACGGCGCGCAACGTCTCCCCGCGACGGGCGCCGCGGCCGTGGACGAGAACCGCCCAGCGGGTGCCGTCGCCGGCGCGCGTCACCCATGCCGGCGCGCGGCCGTTGACGGTGGGAAGCGCGAGTTCTTCGGTTCGGATGCCGTACGCGTCCTGGGGCGAACCGTCGACGTACCAGCCGCTCCAGCGGGCGGGGCCCGGGAGGAGCTCGCCGCGCGTGACGGCGTCGACGGCCCGGATGACGCCGCCCGCGTCGGTGTGACCGAGGATCTCGCCGATGCGAGCGTGGCCGCGTTCGTCGTCCCAGTACAGCCCGTAGCGGCCGGGCGAGAGGGATTCGACGCTCGACGCGAAGACTGCGCTCGTGGCCACCCCGTCGAGGCCGTGACGGACGGTCAGGACGTCCGCGTCGTTCGGTTTTTCCTTCTCAGGTGTGACGAGCTTGCGCGCGAAGACCGCCGCGATGGTGACGGACGCCGCGCTCGTCGTCGCGGCGAGCGCCGCGCCCGTTCCGAGACCGAGCACGACGGACTGGCGGCTACTGAGACGCTTCACTCTTCAATTGTTTCATCGCGGCGGCCTCACGCCGTCGGGCGCCCCGTTCGTTCATCGGTGATCGAGGGTGTTCGTCGCGCCGACCTCCCCGCTGTCGGGACGCTTCTGGTTTCGGCGACCGCTCGTTCGTTCACTCGTGGCCGGGGTGTGCCGCTGCGCGCGTTCCGGTCGTGATGGTCATGAGTGACGCCTCATCTCGGATCGGAGCAGCGCCGAAGCACGGGCCGCGGCGACACGGATGGGGCGACAATGGGTGGCATGAGCTTGCCCATCACACTGCCCGTCCAACCGATGCTCGCGAAGGCCGTCACGAGCGTGCCGGAGGGTGACGAGTTCACCTACGAACCGAAGTGGGACGGTTTCCGCTGCATCGTCGCGCGGGACGGCGACGACGTCGAGTTGCACTCGCGCGGCTCGAAGTTGCTGACGCGCTACTTCCCGGAACTCGTCGAGGCGCTGAAGTTGGCGCTGCCCGAGCGTGTCGTCCTCGACGGTGAGATCGTGCTGCGTCAGGGCTCGCCCGGGCATGAGCGGCTCAGTTGGGACGCGCTCAGCGCACGCATCCACCCCGCCGCGTCGCGCATCGAGAAGTTGGCCGCAGAGACGCCGGCGCAGTTCGTCGCGTTCGATCTGCTCGCCGAGGGCGACGACGACGTCATGGGCGAGCCGTTCGAGAAACGTCGCGCACGTCTGGAGGCGCTGTTCGCGCAGTGGCCGACGAGCGATTCGGTCTACCTGACGCGCACGACGCGCGACGCCGACGAGGCACGTCGCTGGTTCGAGCAGTTCGAGGGCGCGGGGCTCGACGGCGTCGTCGCGAAGCGTCGCTCCGACGTCTACGAGCCGGGCAAGCGCACGATGCTCAAGATCAAGCACAAGCGCACGGCCGAAGCCGTCGTCGTCGGTTATCGCGTGCACAAGAGCGGCGATGGCGTCGGATCGCTGCTGCTCGCGCTCGCCGACGCGGACGGCAAGTTGCACAACGTCGGGGGCGTCAGCGCGTTCACGGCGGCGCGACGGCGCGAACTCGTCGACGAACTCGACCCGCTCGTCGTGCGCGACGCCGACGGCAACGCCGCGCACGGTGAGACGGATCGCTCACGCTTCAGCAGCTCGAAGGACGTCTCGTTCGTGCCCCTTCGCCCCGAACGCGTCGTCGAGGTCGCGTTCGATCAGTTGGAGGGCAACCGCTTCCGTCATGCCGTGACGTTCCTGCGCTGGCGCCCCGACCGCGAGCCGACTTCCTGCACTCTCGAGCAGGTTGAACGCGCCCCCGACTATGACCTCGGAGAGGTGCTGCGACGCGGCTGACCCGCCGCGCCTGGTTCGCTGTCACGCCCGTTCGTCGTCACGCCCAGCGCCCCGGCATCCCCGTCGTCATCGCTCCCCCGTCGTCCCTACTCCCCTGACGACGACCGTTCTGCGATTCCTGTCCCCCTTCGCGAATCCCGTTTCCTTTCGCGCTTTGCGTCCACAGCGCGTCAGCTCGCCAGGGCGATGTTCTCGTCGACGACGGGCTTGTCGGCCTTCTTGCCGAAGCGCTGCTGCGCCGCCTGCTTGCTGATGCCGAGGCTCTCGCCGATCTGGGCCCACGAGTCGCCCTTGGCGCGACGCTCGGCGACGACCCACTTGATCGTGTCGGACATGAGGTTGTTGAGCATGGCGAGCCCCTCGAGCTCGTCCTTGGTGAACAGGTGCGTCTGCACCCGGAAGCCCTCCATGATGCGCGCGGCCGCCTCTTCGACGGACTTCTCGGAGATTCCGCGCAGTTCCTGGGGCAGGGGCTTACTGATCTTGGGCATGCCCTGAGGCTAGGTCGCGCAGCAGGACGTGTCAATTAGAGTTGACTGGGTCACAGAGCCGCACCCCATCGAATACTCCACGCACCCCTACGGCTGTCGCCCATCACATCGCGCGACCGCGAGCAACCTCGCCGCTGGGCTCGACGTGGCAACGCACGCGTCGCACGACTACGTCGCTCGCGGCGCCTCCCAGATGACGTGTTCGACGGGTCGCGATCGTGCTGGCGGTCGCTGAGCTACAGCCCCACGCGCTCCGCCACCCGCGCTGACGCCGGGTTGTTCGTCGCCATGACGGCGACGAGCGGCGCGTCAGGCCCCTGGCGCAGCGCCCATTCGACGACGGCGCTGGCGGCCTGGGCCGCGTAACCCGGGCCCCAGTGGTCGGAGTCGAAGCGGTAGTAGAGGTTGAGCACGGGCTCGCCACCGAGGTCACGCAGCTCTACGCCTCAGAAACCGACGACCTCGCCCGTGTCGTCGACGACGGCTGCGTACCCAAACCCGTGCTGACGCCAGTGCGCGCGCCACGACGCGATGAGGTCGACGGCCTCGGAGGCCGCCTTCATGCGCCCCGACGGCAGATGGGCATACGTCCGCGGATCCCCGTGGATGCGCCAGCACGCGTCGACGTCGGCGTCCGAGGGCTCGCGCGGCACGCGTCGACGTCGGCGTCCGACGGCTCGCGCAGCACGAGCCGCTCGGGCTCGAGCCACGGCGTCACGGCGCGTCTTTCTTGGCGCGGCTCGGCTGCACGCGCGGCGGCTCACCGGGCATTTTCGGGTAATCGGGCGGAAACGGCAGCTCGGGCAGGCCGCGTTCGACGTCGGCGTCCCACAGCGCGATGGCCGCGTCGACGTCACCGACATGGTCGTTCATCGACTCCCCCGACGCGTCGCGCGGCCAAGATGGTCGTCCTCGACGTCGACCACCCCGACATCGAGGAGTTCATCGAGACGAAGGCGCGCGAGGAGGACAAGATCCGCGCGCTGCGTGACGCCGGGTTCGACATGGACCTCGGTGGCCGCGACATCGTCTCCGTGCAGTACCAGAACGCCAACAACTCGGTTCGTGTGAACGACGAGTTCATGCAGGCGGTCGTCGACGGCGGCAGCTTCGGTCTGCGCGCCCGCGACACCGGTGAGGTCATCGAGACCGTCGATGCGCGTGAGCTGTCGACAAGATCAACGAACG
>NZ_AEIQ01000051.1:0-49803 GCF_000152185.1 Dermacoccus sp. Ellin185
GAACTCGGAAGAGCCGGATTGAGGATCTGCGTGACGAAGGCTTCCTCCGTCTGCCCTTCCACCACCAGCGCGATGTATTTCATGACGCGCTGACGTTGTCGGCCGTCGGGCGCCCGCCGAGGAGGTTCATCTCCCACATCTCGGATACGGAGTGGGTGTGGAGGGAGCCGTCGAGTTGCCCGCGGTCGGGTCTGGAGACGTGGGTCGACCCGTCGCGGCGTTCGACGACTGCGATGTCCTCGAGGTCGAACTCACCGAGCAGATCCGTGGACTGGGTTGCGAGGATGACGCGGTGGCTGTCGCGTGCTGCGACCCGCAGAAGTTCGCTCAAGAGGTGAATGGCGATCGGGTGCAACCCTAGTTCGGGCTCGTCGAGGACGATCGTGGCGGGACGGTTCGGCAGGCGCCCTCGGTGTGCTGAGGCCCAAATCTGTCCCGGGTGAGGGCGTTCTGGGCTGCGCAGGTACGCTTTTCACAAAGTACGACGTGGCGGGCCCCACACGGAGGAGAAATACGTGACTCACAAGATCATGACCGTCTATGGCACAAGACCCGAAGCGATAAAGATGGCCCCATTGGTTCTGGCCCTTAGCGAGGATCAGCGGTTTGATCCGATTGTCGCGGTAACTGGGCAACATCGCGAAATGCTGGACCAGGTCAACAGTCTCTTCGGGATCAGGCCCAACGTGGACATGAACCTCATGGCTCACGGCGCGAGTCTCGAACAAATCACCTCACGTACCATCGAGGCGGTCGCCAAGTGCATCGCCGAGGAAAAGCCGGACGCCGTGGTCGTGCAAGGCGACACGACAAGTGCGCTCGCGGGGGCCCTCGCGGCGTTCTATCATCGTGTTCCCGTGGTACACCTGGAAGCCGGGTTGCGTACCGGAAACATGAGTTCTCCGTTCCCCGAGGAAGCGAATCGTCGGCTGGTCGCTCCACTCGCGGCGCTGCACTTGGCTCCGACATCTACTTCTCGCGCCAACCTCCAGCGTGAGGGTATTGCTGCAGAGGACATCGTGGTGACGGGTAACACGGTCATCGACGCGCTCAAGACCACGACCGGCATCGACACAGACTTCACCGATCCGCAGGTGGCGGACGCGTTGAACAGCGGGCGACGGATCTTGCTTGTGACCGCGCACCGCCGCGAGTCGTGGGGGAACCGGATGACTGCCGCAATGTCTGCCGTCGCGGACCTGGCAACCGGGAACCCAGATCTGCTAGTGCTTCTCCCTATGCACAAGAATCCGGTCGTGCGAACGGCGATCGAACCCATCCTCTCGGCGGCCAAGAACGTGGTTCTCACCGAGCCGCTGAGCTACCACGAGTTCGCGCACGTGCTCGCGGCAGCCGACATCGTGCTCACCGATTCCGGCGGGGTGCAGGAGGAAGCTCCGTCTCTGGGCAAGCCCGTTCTCGTCATGCGTGACACGACGGAACGCCCCGAGGCTGTGGAGGCCGGGACTGTGCGTTTGGTGGGCACGGACCGTGCACGGATCCATACCGAGGTTCAGCTGCTCCTTGACAACACCGCGGCCTACGATGCGATGGCTACGGCCGTGAACCCCTACGGCGACGGCCACGCAGCGGAACGCTGCGTGGCCGCCATGGCGGAGCTTCTCGGGGTGGGTCGGAGGGTGGCCGAGTTCACTCCTTGATTACTTGATTACTCTCGCCAGATTCCCCGTGTGTCGACATGGGGGATCTGGCGGATCTCTTTGTTGCTGATGGCCTTGAACCGGTCGTGATCGACAAGCAGCACAACGGCGTCTGCTGATGCTAGGGCAACATCGAGGCCCTCGAGTCGGACGTTTTCCAACGTTTCGAGGGCCGCAGGCAGGTGGTCGACGTGGGGCTCCACGGCAAGAAGCTGCCACGTCGGGTCTGCCTTGCTCAGCCGCGAGACCACGGTAACAGCCGGGCTTTCGCGCAGGTCGTCGATGTTCGCCTTGAACGCGAGCCCGAGGCACGCGATGACGGCGCCGGAGGGCGCGATGCGCGCCACGTCGGCGACCACGGTGTCCGGGCGTGCGTCGTTCGTCTCGCGGGCAGTGCGAATAAGGTTTGCCTGGTCAGGTGCAGCATCCACGATGAACCACGGGTCGACCGCGATGCAGTGGCCGCCTACGCCAGGGCCGGGGTTGAGGATGTTCACACGAGGGTGGCGGTTCGCGAGGCGGATGACCTCCCACACATCGACTCCGATGTGGCGGCAGATCTCCGCCAACTCATTGGCGAAGGCAATGTTGACGTCGCGGAAGGCGTTCTCGGTGAGCTTGGCCATCTCCGCGGAGGTCGCGTCTGTCAAGAGGATCTCGCCCTCGCAGAAGATTCGGTAGATCTCGGCGGCCTTCTGGGCGCAACGAGGCGAAATACCACCGACGACGCGGTCATTGCTGACCATCTCGATCATGATGCGACCGGGCAGGACTCGCTCGGGGCAGTGCGCGACGAAAACGTCCGGCGACTCGTGGTCGTGGGGGAACGTGAGGTCCGGGCGCGCCTGGGCCAGCCACTCGGAAATCTTGCGAGTCGTGCCGGCGGGGCTCGTGGACTCGAGGATCACGATGTTGCCGGGCTGGATCACGGGTGCGATGGAGGAGACCGCGGACTCGATGTACGACAGGTCGGGTTCGTGCTCACCCTTGAAAGGGGTGGGCACGGCGATAAGGAACGCGTCGGCCGCCTCGACCTGGGTGGAGGCGGTGAGCATTCCGTCCGCCACGGCCTTCTCGACGGCGACGTCGAGATCTGGCTCGACGATCGGCACGCGGCCCGCGTTGATCTCGTCGACGAAGTGAGTATTGAGGTCGACGCCGAGCACTCGGGTGCCCCGAGAGGCCAAAGCGGCACTCGTGGGCAAACCGATGTAGCCAAGGCCAATGACAGAAATCTTCATAGCTTCGCATCCCTGTTCTCGATCTTGCTTTGTACTATCCAGGCAATGGTGTCGCGGCATTCGTTCTCCCAGGTCATTGTGGCTGACCGTTCGAACACCCTTTTGGAAAGGGTGGAAAGGTTTGGCCGCATTTTATATATGGCGCGCAGTAAATCAGCCAAATCATCCGCGGTCACATCGGTCAACCAACCCACCTCGTTCTCCTGAACAAAGCGACGGTTTTCCGAGAGGTCGCTCGCAATAACCGGCCGACCACTAACCACGCATTCAAATATCTTATTCGACAAAGAATCGTTCGCAGCATCTACATTTTCGTAGAGCGCCGTGCCCACATGAACCATTTGGTAAAAGGAAGGCACCTCGTCCGAAGGCCATGGTCCGTGAAACGTGATCGCGTCGAGATGACCCGTCGACAGCGCGACATCCTCTAGCTGTGACATAAACTCTGCGCTAGCGCGGCCGGCCATCTCGAGCTTGACATTAATGCCGCTGTCTCGAGCCATTCCTACGGCCTCGATCAAGGTCTCGACGCCACGGCCAGGGTACAAGGTGCCTAAGCAGCCTACGATTAGGTGATCATTCGACGGGGGGGGAGGCGCAAACGGGCGACGGAATGACGCCGGAGGCGCGTTTCGAGCTACAAAAGTCCGCGCGCCCAGGCTGCGAAATTCGGTCGCATGGCTTTCGCAGACAGCTACCACCCGAATCCAGCTCGAAGCCGCCAGGCGACGTAAAACCAAGGGTTCGATGCGGGAAAAAAGGGAGGCTAAAGAACCAGTAGTACGTACCCCGCCCGGACGTTCCCGCCCATTTAGAAGGACCCGGCTACCATAGCGCCTATGATGAAGTAGGCCGATAAAACCAAGAGAAATATGACCGACGAGTACCGTATCTGCGGGTGTCGCGAGGGTCTTGCGAAGAAGAGCCCCCACGGGCCACGCATATGTGCCAACCAAGTTGACAATCTGCGTCGCTACGGATGCGCCTTCTCGGGGCTTTCGGGTCTTGATTTTCAGACTCAAGACTGAGTCGATGCGCTCATCACGTGACGACCCTATCATTCCCGATCGACCAACCCGGGAGAGAGTGATTGCAACAGTGTCGACTCCGGCTTCGGCAGCTTGTTGGGCGATCTTGCGGGTACGGGTTGAGTGTTCATATGGCGCCAAGTCAATGGCCAGAAGTTTTGTCATTTGTATCCTTTCGCAAACTTGGGACAATTTCTATCCGCCGTGTCATGAAATAGAGAACGAGCAAGCCAAGGCCATGAAGAGCTAAGCTTCGGAAGAATGAGTCACTGCCTGACTTTACCCACACAATGGCATCGGATGTGGCGAAAATAAACATAATCCGCATAAAAGGCGATGTCGTGCGCCACGCGCGGACAGAGCACCAGCCGATCAGGATTCCAATGAGGAGCAGGTAAAGGAGGCCGCCGATTGCTCCGAAGAAGAATATGGATTCGGCGAGAATGGATGGCGGTACGCCCGTCCCCTGTTCCCATCGGTCACTGAAGTACTGTTGCGAGAATGCAATCGAGACGCCATTGGGTTTGTTAGGCCACACGACTCTAGGCACAAGGGTAAAGAGGCCGCCAAGGAAATTTGATATGTTGAAATGCCAATCCCCAGGGGCCGCTGCTACCGGTGCGCTCAGTGTTCTCAGGGCGTCCACGCCGCCGTTAATGAACGGCTCTACCGACGATTGTAGTGTCGAGAAGATTGTCGATGCCTCGCTACCCTGAGACGTCACCGAGCGGCTAGTCTTCCGAATGGAAATGGCGTACCACGTGGAGAAGGGGACCGCCGCGAGCAAAAGTATTACGAAAGCACCTGGGGGCACTCGTCTTCTGTGGGATACGGCGAGCAGTAAAGCTATCGCATAGGATATTAGAGGAAATCGGGCTCCGCTAATAAACAGGTAACCGAAATATTCTGCGGACAGGGTGACGACAAGGATGCGTTGCGCGGGGCCTTTGGGCCGGGCTAGTAGTAAGAGCAATGAAGCTGCCGCGGGTATCGCCGCTAGAGCGCCGATAAACCCGAGACCGCTTAGCATGTCTCTGCGCGTGCTCAACCCGCTCAGAAGGCTCGTTAGACCCCCGGCCGCGTGAAGCAGCCATAGGATGCTCACAACGCCAAAAGCGGCACTGATGTAAAGCGCGCGTACGAAGCGTCGCTCATTGTTTATCGTCAGAAGAATCCGTCTCGGTTTGAATTGCCTAACGGCAAAAGCCGTCCCTGCAGTAAGAAAGACCATTTGCAGACATGCCCATACTATGACGCGTCCTTGGGGGGACGCCAAGTCATCCCAAGGAGTCGCGAGGCCTGCCCTCCAGGAGATTGGGACGATGATCACCGAAGCCCACAGGTAGGCTAAGGCAAGGCCAGCCGGGCTCAAGAGAAATTCGAATAGGTACCCGCGCGCGATAGCGACTAGAGCCCACGTGGCAGCCGGAGCTATTGCCAGACAACCTAACCAGGCGTAACCGCCGGTATCGATTGCCGCATCTCTCGGCCCCAAGGCGATCAGGCCGATGGTAACGACTGTCAAGCCGAGAAGTTGTAGCGCTGCCGTTGAGGAAGGGGCGGTTCGGTGACGGATTTTTCTCTGCTCCCCACCGCTTGTGGATCTGCGTTTGCGGGTGCTACTCACGCGTCTGCACCTCCCCGATGGCGCGGTGCGTTGAAACAAGGGCTACTAAGTACCTAAAGAACGTGGCGAATAGTAGGGATGCCGCGCCAAGCGTGACGGAGTTTTCGATGGGTAATATCAGAATGCTTGCGGTGAGAATTGCAATGGATCCTAACGACAGAGTGGATGTCCGCATCAACCTGCGGCTGGATGAGATTGACCCGAGCAATGCACTGGGCACAACATACGCAACTCTAATCGAACCTGTTGTGGCCAGTAGTAGCGCCGCGGTGGGTGATGCTTGGGTATCGAAAAGAAAGCGATCTGAAATGAGATAAACGATGTAGAAAAGTAGTGTCAGTGGTACGACCGCCAGCAGGGCCAAGATATTCGTTTTCTTGAGGGCGTGGCTAGGCATCGTCTTGCTTAAGCGCACAGCTTCGGGCAAGGCAGTAAACCCCAGCACCGACGCCAAGGTGATCGCGGGGTAGACAATGCACAGTTTGGATGTCGCATACTGCCCGCCTGCCGCTAGGTTGTTAAATTTCCAGGAGAGGAGTGCCTGGTCCAGCCAGTCAATTGCGGCGAAGGGGAGGCCTGATACCGCAAAACCAAGTCCCATTGTGTACACGTGTCGACTCAGGGAAGTATCGGTGTGGACTGTCGTTATCAGCGCTAGGCAGCCACAGGCACACGCTATCAATGAGCCTACGGCTAGGGCGATGACTCCGTCGCTGCTTGAAGTAGTATTCGTCAGTGCCATGCTGCCCAGCAAGATCAGCGCGGCGCACAAGCGATATCCCTGTTGCAGGACTGCCGATGCGGCGTACTTGCGATTGACTCTGAGGGCAGCTGCCCCCAACTCAGAGACAGCGACGAGTGCTGGGGCGATAATGACCGTCGCGGTGGTCAGCGGGTCGGTCCGAAAGAACTTGTGGAGAGCAAACCCGGCAATGGCCCCCCACGCTAGGCTCAGGAGGGCAGCGGCCTTTGTGTGGGGAACAAATCTGCTGGTAGACCCGTTCTCGATGGATACGCGGATAAGTGACTGATCCACTCCAATTAGAGAGATCAACAGGATTAGTGGAATCGCCTGTCGAACAAGCTGGTATTCGCCGAATCCACTCATCCCTGCGCGGCGCGAAAGAATTAATTCTGCCACGAAGAGCGTTCCGACAGATGCTCCGTATATGGAGCCCGCGCGCACAGCAGGCAGAAGGGCTCTTCGTGCCATGTTCTATCGGATTCCTGCCCACTGACGGTGCCGAGGAGCGGTGGACAGGATGAAGTTCACCGCTCGCTGGCTGCAGTTGTCGATGAGGTAGTCCTCCGGGGTGATGTCGCTGACGCCGTCGCGCTCGTAGCCCGATTCCATGGCGACGCGCACGGCCGTCACCATGTCGTCGGCGTGCAGGCCGGTCATGATGATGGCGCCCGTGTCGAGCGCTTCGGGGCGCTCGATCGAGTCGCGCAGCGTGACGGCGGGGAAGCCCATGAGTGAGCTCTCCTCGGCGATCGTGCCCGAATCCGACAGCACGCAGGCCGCCGAGAGCTGCAGCTTGTTGTAGTCGTGGAAGCCTAGCGGCTCACTGAACGTGATGCCCTCCGGCTCCGTCCACCCCGGCAGCGCTTCGAGACGCTTGCGCGTGCGCGGGTGCGTCGAGACAAACACGGGCAGGGCGAAGGCGTCGTGCACGGCGATCAACCCGTCGAGCAGGGCGCGCAGGCGCTCAGGACTGTCGACGTTCTCCTCGCGGTGCGCGCTGACGAGGAAGTACTTGCCCTCGTCGAGCCCACGCTGGGCAAGGATGTCGGAGGCCTTGATCTGCTCGGTGTACGCCTCGACGACCTCTCGGATGGGGGAGCCCGTCTTGATGATGCGGCGCGGGTGCAGGCCCTCGGCGAGCAGGTTGCGGCGCGCGTGCTCGGTGTAGACGAGGTTGAAGTCGGCGACGTGATCGACGAGGCGTCGGTTCGTCTCTTCCGGCACGTTTTCGTCGAAGCAGCGGTTGCCCGCCTCCATGTGGTATGTCGGGATGCGCAGGCGCTTGGCCATGACGGCGGCGATGCACGAGTTGGTATCGCCGAGCACGAGGACAGCGTCGGGCTGCTGGGCGCGCATCACCTCCTCGCTCTTGATGAGCGTGCCACCGAGCACCGCGCCGAGGCTCGAGGTGTCGACGGCGAGGAAGTGATCGGGCTTGCGCACGCCGAGGTCGTCGAAGAAGACGCCGTTCAGCTCGTAGTCGTAGTTCTGTCCCGTGTGCACGATGACGTGCTCGACGCCCGGGGTGTTGTCCAGCCGGTTCATCACGCGCGCAAGCCGGATGATCTCCGGGCGCGTGCCGACGATGGTCATGACCTTCATCGTTCAGGCCTCCTTGGTCTCGGCGGGGCGCACGGGCTCCCAGTACGTGTCCGGCGCGGCCGGGTTGAACAGCTGGTCGGCCCAGAACATCGTGATGAGGTCCTCTTCGCCGATGTTCGTGATGTTGTGCACCCACAGAGTCGGCATGTCGATGACGGCCGGCTTCGTGCCGTCGACGTCGAAGTCGACGACCTCGTCGGTCAGCACCTTGCGCAGCGAGATGCGCGCCTTGCCACTGATGACGACGAAACGCTCGATCTTGTTCAGGTGGTAGTGCTCGCCGCGCGTCTTGCCCGGCTTCGTGTACGACACGAACGACTGGCCGCCGCTGCCGTGAGCGCGCACCGTCTCGATCAGTTCACCGCGCTGGTCAGCGTTGACCATGAGCGAGAACGGGTACTTGTTCGGGAACGTCGCAGCCCGGTAGGTATTGAACAGGTTCGTGTGAAAGCGCGTCGGCAGCTTCGGGATCTCGCCGCGGCTGTAAACATCGTGGAACTGCTCGAGCAACGACAGCACCTCCGGCACACGCGTGTCGTGGCCGTGGGGGCGGATGAGACGGTCGCGCGAAGACAGGGCCTCGATGAGCGAGGCCGCGGCATCCTGCACGTGCAGCAGCTCCACCGGATTGTCGTTGACCGTCGGGGTCTCGCCCTCGAGCAGCTTGTCGATGAACGTCGCGACGAACGTGTTGTAGTACGGGCGAGCGTGCTCACCGAAGATGTTGGGCAGGCGTACCTCGACGTAGGCGGCGCCGCTCGCGGTGGCGGCGTCGGCGAGAATCTCGCCCGCGCGCTCCTTGCCGCGGCCGTAGGGAGAGCCGTTGCCGACCTGCGTGGAACTCGAGTAGACGATGCGCACAGGCTTGTCGGCTGCGCGCACGGCGTCGGCGATGTCCTGTGCGAGGTCGACGTTGCCTTGCTCGACGGCAGCGTCCGTCTCCGCACGGTTGATGCCGGCCAGATGCATGACGGCGTCGGCGTCCGCGACGTGCGCCTGGAGTTCGCCCCAGTTCTCGCGGCCGATGGCGACGACGTCATGGTCGGTCAGCGTGTGCAGCCGTGCGCGCGTGTGCCAGCCGAGAAAGCCGTGCGCTCCGGTGATGACGATCTTCATGCGCGGGCCTCAACAATCTGCTGGATCTCGGGCAGGGTCATGAGCAGGTCGACAGCACCGTCCACGTCGAGCTGCTCGGTGTTGGCGGAGGTGTAGTCCGTCGCGTCCTTGAGTTCGGTTTCGCCCTCGGACGTGAACAGTTCGTACTCGAGCGAACGCGCGTCGAGCGGAACGCGGTAGTAGTCGCCCTGGTCGGTGGCCTTCACCATCTCCTCGCTCGACAGGAGCGTCTCGTGCATCTTCTCACCGTGGCGCGCACCGATGACCTTGATCTGCGGGTCATCGACGCCGAGCACCTTGGCCGTCGCCCGCGCGAGCGTCTCCACAGTGCATCCGGGGGCCTTGCGGACGAACAGGTCGCCGCGCTCGGCGTTCTCGAACGCGTGGAGCACGAGTGAGACCGAGTCGTCGAGCGACATGAGGAAACGGGTCATGCTGGGCTCGGTGAGGGTGAGCGGCTTGCCGTCCATGATCTGCCTGACGAACAGGGGGATCACCGAGCCGCGGCTGTACATGACGTTGCCGTAGCGCGTCGTCGACACGACGCTGGGGGAATCGGGGTTGTTGCGCGCGAACGCCTGTGCGCTCTTCTCCATGAGGGCCTTCGTCATACCCATCGCGTTGACGGGGTAGACGGCCTTGTCGGTTGACAGGCACACCACGGAGCGGACCCCGGCGCGGCTCGCGGCGCGCAGCACGTTGTTGCTGCCGTCGATGTTGGTGCGCACCGCCTGGTCGGGGAAGAACTCGCAGCTCGGCACCTGTTTGAGGGCGGCCGCGTGGAAGACGTGATCGGCGCCGACGAACGCGTCCTCGACTGAGTGTGCGTCACGCACGTCGCCGAGGAACAGCTTGAGCCGCGCATCGTTGAAACGCTTGCGCATCTCATCCTGCTTCGCCTCGTCGCGCGACAGGACGTGCACCTGCGCGACATCCTGCGCGAGGAGGTGGCGCACCATCGTCGAACCGAACGATCCGGTGCCGCCAGTGATGGCGATGGTCTTGCCGGTGAGGTCAGTCATGTGTTGTCTTTCGTCGAAATGGCGAGGAGGGCGGCCTCGAGACGATCCAGCCCGGCGGTCGCGGAGAAGTTGCTGTCGAAGTAGCGTCGGCCGTTCGCGCCCAAGCGCGCCAGAGCCGCATCATCGAGCGCAGCCAGCCGGTTGATGACCGCCCGCGTCGCAGCAGCGTCGCCCGGCGTGACGGCGACGCCCGCATCTGCCTCCCGAACGACCTGGGCGGCATCACCTGCCGCGTGAGCGAGGATGGGCCGCCCCGCCGCCAGAGATGCCTGAACCTTGCTCGGCATCGTCACCCGCAGTAACGGCGTGTCCACGAGCGAGATAATCACCACGTCAGCCCGCTCGTAGTACTCCGCCACCTCATGGGCAGCGACAGGTGGCAGCAGGTGGATGTTCGACTGCGGCGACGAGGCGAGGCGGCGCTCCAAATCGCCGCGCTTGATCCCCGAGCCCATGAGGACCAAGTGCGCGTCGGCGCCTGAGAATGCATTCACGAGGTCGTCGAGTGCCTGCAGCTCGCCGAGGTTGCCTGCATACAGGAAGACTCGACCGTACTCCGGCAGACTCAACTCGCGTCGGGTACGGACTCGATCTGGCAAGGGGCGATCCTCCACCCAGTTCGGGGTGTCATGGATCTTCGCATCCGGAACACCACGCTGGGTGAGCACTGAGCGCATGCTCGGCGAGATGACACCGATGCCGGACGCATCGCGGTAGGAGAGATCGCAGAACACGTCGAGCGCCTTGTGGATGCCCGCGCCGACTCGACCCGTAGTGAAACCACTATCAGTGACACTGTCCGGCCACAGATCCTGAATGATCATGAAGTGGGGCGTGCGACGCCCCGGTCTCTGCAGCATCCGGGGAAGAGCTGACGTGGCCGGCGACGAGTACGTCAACCACACGTCGGCCGGTGGCAGCAGCTGAGCGGCCAGCGTGGCCGACGTAGCGAAGGACAGGTAATTACCCATGCGCTTGACGGCGTTCGCATCATGACTCGGGTAGAGGGGCACACGATGCACCGTGATTCCGTCCGTACCGCGCTCCCGAGCGAAGGGACGCATCGCGTACCCGTCGTAGATCTGCCCCGTCGGGTAGTTGGGGAATCCGGTGAGCACGTTGACCTCGTGCCCACGTTGAGTCAGACCAAGCGCAGGTGCGTAGGACGGGCCCGCCGGCTCGGGCGGGTACCACTGCGTGACGAAGTTGATCTTCATCGGGCCGGCACCCCCTTCACGGTCGTCCATGCTTCGATGTCTCGCGTCACGACAGCCCCGGCGCCGACGAGTGCATCGGCGCCGACTCGCAGGCCCTGAATGACCGTCGCGGATGCACCAACGGTCGCGCCGGCCTCGATCATCACGTTGCCGGAAATGCAGGACTGCGGGTTGAGGCGGCTGAAATCGCCCAGCAGGCTGTCGTGGCCCACCGTGACACCTTGGTCGATGTGAACATGGCGGCCGACTCGGATGCTCGTGCTCAAACGTGCGCCCGGTGCGACGACGCAGCCCTGAGCAAGCTTCACGTCGGGGCCGATCGTCGTGTCCGGATGAACCAGCGTCGCCCAGGCCCGGTCCGGGAGCCGCTCGTCGATGCGTCGGCGCACGTCAGGGGAGCCGATGGCGATGACGGCCTGCACATCAGCCGTCGCGTCATCGAACCAGTCGAGCCCGCCCAGGTGGCGCGCACCGAGCCGGACTAGGGCGGCCTCGTTGTCGTCGGAGAGAGCGTCATCGACCATCCCGAACACCTCGAAGCGGGGTGCCCTTTCATTGATGGCCTCCGCGATGCCCCAGACCTCGCGCCCGAACCCACCACAACCGATGATGACGAGCGGGATCATGCTTTCACCACCGCCTGCGACGAGCACTGCTCAGCCATCGTCTCGGCGACGTCCGCAGGAACGGGAGGCTCCTGAGTCTCCTGGGAACCCATGAACTCATGCATCGTCACGACGCCGTCGGCGGAGATGCCCTCACGTCGGATGACACCCTTGACGGTCTTGAGCAGGATGTCGAGATCCATTCGCCAGTCGTGCTCGTCGACGTAGCGCACGTCGTAGGCGAACTTCTCCTCCCACGAGATGGCGTTGCGGCCGTTCACCTGCGCGAGGCCCGTCAGACCGGGACGCACCTCGTGTCGACGCGCCTGCTCGGGGGAGTAGCGCTCGAGGTACGCCATGAGCAGTGGACGCGGACCGACGAGCGACATGTCGCCCTTGACGATGTTCCACAACGTCGGCAACTCATCAAGACTCGTCGAGCGCAGGAACGCGCCGAACGACGTCATCCGCTGCTCATCCGTCACCCACCCGCGCGACTCGTCGACGGGCAGCATCGTGCGGAACTTGATCATCGTGAACGGCTTGCCGTCACGCCCCGGGCGCTCCTGACGAAACAGCACCGGTGAGCCGAGCTTCCCACGGACCGCGACGGCGATGCCGGCCTGCACCGGTAACGACACGGCGAACGCCGGCGCCGTCAGCGTCAGATCGATCGCTCGCTTGAGAACGGCCTGACGGCGCATCAGCGCGCCACCAATTCACGGAACGTCGCGATGACACGCGCGACGTCGTCGTCGCTGAGGTCGACACCCGACGGCAGGTTGAGACCCGAGTGGAACAACCCGGCCGCGACGTCACCACCGAACGTGCGCGCCGAGGCGTACATCGGCTGCATGTGCATCGGCTTCCACAGGTGACGCGCCTCGATGTCGGCGGCGTTGAAGCCCTCGACGACGTGGTCGATGAAACCGGGCTCGCGACCGTCGACGATGGCACCTGTGAGCCAGCAGTTGTCGTGGCGGTCGTCGTCACCCTCGCTCCGGCCGAGCAGGCGCACGCCGTCTAGATCGGCGAACGCATCGGCGTACAGGTCGCGAATCTCCCGGCGGCGCGCGATCATCGCGTCGAGCCGCTCGAGCTGGCCGATGCCGAGCGCCGCGAGCAGGTTCGACATGCGGTAGTTGTACCCCACCTCGGTGTGCTCGTACCACGGCGCGGGCTGACGAGCCTGCGTCGACAGGTAACGCGCGCGAGCCAACAACTCGGTGTCGTTGCTCAGCAACATTCCGCCACCGGACGTCGTCATGATCTTGTTGCCGTTGAACGAGATCGCCGCACACGACCCGAACGACCCGCACGCCGCGCCGTCGAGACTCGCACCGAGCGCCTCCGCAGCATCCTCGACGAGCGGAATGCCGCGCTCGGCGAGGGCGGGCACGAGCGTCGAGTAGTCGACCGCACGGCCGTACAGATCGACCGTGACGACCGCGGCGACGTTCTCACCCTCCGCGCTCAGCGCGTCGACGGCCTCGATCATGAGCGCGACATCGACGTTCGCGTCACTCGCCTGCGAATCGACGAACACGGGCGTCGCACCCGTGTAGACGATCGCGTTCGTCGTGGCAGCAAACGTCATCGACGGCACGACGACGACGTCACCGGCCCCGACGCCGTGGTGCAGCAGCGCCAGGTGCAGCGCAGCCGTGCCCGACGAGAGCGCCAACGCGCCGGCGACCCCGGTGCGCTCGGCGATCTCCGCCTCGAAACTGTCGACCATCGGGCCCAGGGGAGCGACCCACCCCGAGCGCAACGCCTCGACGACGAGCTGCTCCTCGCGCTCGGTGACGGTGGCCTTCGACAGGTGAATGCGTGCCATCAGATGTTCTCCCCACCATGGTGATCGGCGACGGAATCGGGGGAGAGGATCGGCCCCTCCGCGGTGATGTCGATGTCCTTGCTCGGGTCGTGATCGCGATGCCCGCCGGAGTGCTCGACCATCCAGGCGAGCGCGTCGGCGTCCGTGTCGAAGTACTGCGCGCGCACGAGCTGCGGGTCGATCGCCGGCACGTTGACGTGCGAGACGAGCGGGTGCTCGGAGGTCTTGATCTCCTCGCCGGGCGTGAACAGCTGCTCCGAGAGCTTCTCACCCGGGCGCAGCCCCGTGTACTGGATCTCGATATCATGCTTGCCCGCCATCTCGATGAGCGTGCGCGCCACGTCGACGATCTTCACCGGCTTGCCCATGGCGAGCACCATGACCTCGCCGTCCGTGCCGATCGCCGACGCCTGCAGCACGAGCTGACACGCCTCGGGGATGAGCATGAAGAACCGCTCGACGTCCGGGTGGGTCACCGTCACCGGCCCACCGCGCTCGATCTGCGCCGTGAACGCCGTGATGACCGACCCGCGCGAACCGAGCACGTTGCCGAAACGCACACTGACGTACGTGTCGTTACCGGCGCTCGCGAACGATGCCGTGAGGCGCTCCGCGAGACGCTTCGAGTACCCGAGCACCGACGACGGCCAGGCCGCCTTGTCGGTCGAGACGTTGACGAACGTCTCGACGCCGACGGCCTGCGCCGCCTCGAGCACGTTGAGGGTGCCGAGGACGTTCGTCTTCCACGCCTCGATCGGAAACTGCTCGAGCAACGTCAGGTGCTTGAGCGCCGCGGCGTGGAACACGACCTGCGGCTGCTCGCGCTCGAACACCGTCGCGAGCGACTGCGGGTCACGGATGTCGCACAGCGCGAGCGTGCCGTCGTCGAGCAGCGCCCGCCCCGTCATCGACATCTGCGCCGCATGCATCGCCGATTCGTCCCGATCGAGCAGCACGAGCTTCGCCGGGCCGTATTTGTCGAGCTGACGGCACAGCTCCGAACCGATCGAACCGCCCGCACCCGTGACAAGCACGCGCTTGCCCGCGATCGACTGACGAATCGCCGTCTGATCCAACTCGATCCGCTGACGCCCGAGCAGATCCTCGAGGTTCAGCTGACGCAGATCCGCGCCGCGTGGGGAGTGGAACATCTCGTTGAGCGGCGGCATGATCAGCACGTCGAGACCGGCCTGACGGGCGCGCTCGGTGACCTCACGCACGTCCTCGCCCTCCATCGTGGACGCCGCGATGATGAGCGCGCTCGCGTTCGTGCGCTCCGCCTCGCGTGCGATGGCCTCACGCGTGCCGGTGACGCGCAGACCGTCGACGTTCAAGCGGCGCTTGCCCGGGTCGTCGTCGAGGAGCGCGGCGGGCACGTAACGCGTGCCCTCCGAGGTGTCGCGGTGCAAGCCGCGCACGAGCTGACGCCCGCTGTGGCCGGCGCCGAAGACGATGGCCTGCACGTCCTGCTCACGCGAGACGCGCCGGCCCCAGCGCCACGAGCGCACGAGGAAACGCAGCGTGAACATGCCGAGCAGCGCGAACATCGGCGCCGTGAACGGCATGCTGCGCGGCACGTGCGGCACCCCGAATGCCAGACGCAGCACGGCGAGGACGAGCCCCATCGCCACCGCCGCTTTGGCGATGTCGGCGGTCTCCTCGAACGAGCCGCGCACGTGCCCGATGCGATAGGGGCCGAGGACGAAACCGATGACGGCGTACAACCCGACCGCGAGCAACGCGAACATGGCGATCTCGACGGACGCCGAATCGGAGATGTCGAGGTCGAAGCGCAGCCACGCCGCGGCATAGGCGGCGCATAGGACGAGCACGAGGTCGGTCGCGAACCAGCCGTAACGAACGGCGCGATCACGTTCCCTCAGAGGCAGTCGGGTTGATCCCCCCGGCACAGACATCGCCTCAGTTGCCCTTTCGCGAGCGACGGCTCGTCAGGGTGCGGCCCTTGTCGTCGTCGGCGGCGGTGGAGGGGGAGTAGTCGTAGCGGTAGTCGTAGTAGTTGCCGCGCGGGCCCCGCTCGACACGGTTGAGCACGACACCGAGCACCTTTGCGTCGACGGCGTCGAGGTGGTCGAGCGCGTCGAGGAATTGGTCGCGCTTGACGATCCCGGCGCCCGCGATGACCAGCGTGCCGTCCGTGACCCGCGAGAGGACGGCGGCGTCGGTGACGGGCAGCAGCGGCGGCGCGTCGATGATGACGTAGTCGAAACGGCCGCGCAGATCCTCGAGCATCGCGCGCATCGGCTCACTGCCGAGCAGCTCGCTCGGGTTCGGCGGTGTCGCACCGGAGCCGAGCACCATGAGACGACGCTCACCGAAGCGCTGCACCACATCACGCACGGCGACACGGCCGATGAGCACGTCTGTGAGGCCGACGCCACCCTCGAGACCCATGTAGCTGAGCAGACGCGGACGACGCAGGTCACCCTCGATGAGGCAGACGCTCGCACCCGACTCGGCGAGCGCGAGAGCGAGGTTCGCCGTCGTCGTCGTCTTGCCCTCACCGGGCAGCGACGAGGTGACGGTGATGACGCGCGGGTGCTCCGTCGCGTCGACGAACTGCAGGTTGGTGCGCAGCGAGCGGAACGCCTCCGCGCGCGTCGAGTGCGGGTCGTGCGCGACGATGAGCGGGTGCGCGCTCGCGTCCTTGTCGAACGGCACGGCGCCGAGGACGGTGACGTCGTCAGCGGCCTCGAGGACGTCGTCCTTCGTTCGCAGCTTCGTGTCGAGACGCTCACGCAGCAGCGCGAGCGCGGTGCCGGCGAGCAGGCCGAGCAGGCCGGCGAGGACGAGATTCGTCGGCCAGCTTGGGCCGACCTTCGTGCTCGTGGTCGCCTGCTGCACGAGCGTCACCTTGACGGGGCTCGGCTTGTCCTTCGAGACGCTCTCGAGCTCGTCGACGGCCTTGGGGAACTGCTCGCCGAGCGCCTGCGCGATGGCGTGCGCGCGCTTCGGGCTCGTGTCGACGACGCTCGTGTCGATGATGACGGTGTCCGGCGCCGCCTTGGCCGTCACCTTGGGTTCGATCGCCGTCGCGCCGCCGGGCATCTTGACCTCGTCTGCGACGGGCTGGAGCACCTTCGGCGTCTTCATGAGCTGGGTGTAGCTCTTGACGCGATCCTGCGTGAACGTGTTGCCCTGCGCCAGCTGCGAGTTGTTCGACGCATCCGCGGTCGAGACGAAGAAGCGCACCGACGAGCTGTACGTCTTGTGCGTGAAGAGAGTGAGGAGCACGGCGAGGGAGAGTGCGATGAGCACGCAGCCGGCAATGATGCGCCAGCGCTTCATGATGGCGCGCATGTACGACTGAAGATCCACCCGGTGCCTCCTGATGTGTTCGCGCACTGGGCGCGAGTGTCATGGAGACCTTACGGACTGGCTGTGACCCACACCAAAGTCTGTATCTAGGACAACTGACCTGATTCATTGACGTGGTCATGACGCTAATTCGACCTCACCCTTGAGTGTGCCTCGCCGCGAGTTGCATGGGGTTCCAAGGGTTTTCGCAGCGTCTGCCAAGCATCTGGCCATGTCGGGCGAGCGGGTATGGGTGTGAGTGAGATGGGCTACCCGCAGGTATGGTGATGAAGGTCACATCATGTCGCTGTTGTGCGTCGCCTCCCGGCAGGTGGGAGGCGCTGCGCGCGCCAGGATGACGTTGCGGGGAGCCGGTGGGATGGCGATAGCCTGAGGCCAGCGAACATTCGTCGCACCAACTGATCGAAGGAGCCAGCACAGGCCATGGAGAAGATCAAGGTCAAGAACCCCATCGTCGAGCTCGACGGTGACGAGATGACGCGCATCATCTGGCAGTTCATCAAGGACCGCCTGATCCACCCGTACCTCGACGTCGACCTCAAGTACTACGACCTCGGCATCGAGAACCGTGACGCGACGGACGACCAGGTCACCGTCGACGCGGCGAACGCGATCAAGGAGTACGGCGTCGGCGTCAAGTGCGCCACCATCACGCCCGACGAGGCGCGCGTCGAGGAGTTCGGCCTCAAGGAGATGTGGAAGAGCCCGAACGGCACGATCCGCAACATCCTCGGCGGCGTCATCTTCCGTGAGCCGATCATCATGAGCAACGTGCCGCGCCTCGTGCCGGGCTGGACGAAGCCGATCATCATCGGTCGCCACGCTCACGCCGACCAGTACAAGTCGCAGAACTTCAAGGTTCCCGGCGCCGGCAAGGTCGAGATCTCCTACACGCCTGCCGACGGCGGCGAGAAGGTCGTCTACGAGGTCGCCGAGTTCCCCGAGGACGGCGGCGTCGCGATGGGCATGTACAACTACAACAAGTCGATCGAGGACTTCGCCCGCGCGTCGTTCAACTACGGCCTCGAGCGGAACGTTCCGGTCTACCTGTCCACGAAGAACACCATCCTCAAGGCGTACGACGGTGCGTTCAAGGACATCTTCCAGGACGTCTTCGAGCGCGAGTTCAAGGACGAGTTCGACAAGCGCGGCCTCACCTACGAGCACCGCCTCATCGACGACATGGTCGCTGCGGCGCTCAAGTGGGAGGGCGGCTACGTCTGGGCCTGCAAGAACTACGACGGTGACGTGCAGTCCGACATCGTCGCGCAGGGCTTCGGTTCGCTGGGCCTCATGACGTCGGTCCTCATGACGCCGGACGGCAAGACCGTCGAGGCCGAGGCTGCGCACGGCACCGTCACGCGTCACTACCGTCAGCACCAGCAGGGCAAGGAGACGTCGACCAACCCGATCGCGTCGATCTTCGCCTGGACGCGCGGCATCGCCAAGCGCGGCGAGCTCGACGGCACGCCCGAGGTGACGAAGTTCGCCGAGACCCTCGAGCGCGTCTGCATCGAGACGGTCGAGGAGGGCAAGATGACGAAGGACCTCGCGCTGCTCATCAGCAAGGACCAGCCGTACCTCAACACGCAGGACTTCCTCGCCGCCATCGACGAGAACCTCAGCAAGGCCATGGCTGCCTGATCACGGCGGTCTCACCGGTGACGCCCTCCGTCGCGTGTTCAAGGACATGTGACGGGGGCGTCTTGTTCTGACGCCCGTCATGCCGGGGCGTTAGAGTGGCACGAAGCAACGGGTCACAACGAAGGGCGCCATGCGCATACTCATCACCGGCGGGGCCGGATTCATCGGTCAACATGTCGCCGTCATGCTGGCCTCGGAGCATGAACTGGTCGCCGTCGACAGTTTGAATGCCCAGGTGCACCAGCATGCAGAAGCTGCCGTGCAGCGCTTTCCGGGGCAAGTCGTCATCGCAGACGTCAGTCAGGCAAGCACGTGGGACGCATTGCCGGGGTTCGATGTCGTCGTTCATCTGGCTGCTGAAACCGGTACGGCACAATCCATGTACGAGGCCGAGCGCTACAGGGCTGTCAACGTGGAGGGGACGCGGCTCGCGGCTGCTGCGGCGGCTTCTTGGGGTGCCGCTCTCGTCGCACTGTCGTCCCGAGCCGTCTACGGCGAGGGACGGTACGAGTGCCGGCGCCACGGCACTCGGTTCGGGGCGCGTTGCTGTCCCCAGGCAGAGGCCGCGCCGTCCCGGGAGGAGGACCCGCACCGCCCTGTTTCCGTCTACGGAGAAACCAAGTCCGAGGCGGAGGCCATCCTCGCGGAGTACGCTGCCGCGATCCCGGTCACTGTTCTACGGCCGCAGAACGTGGTGGGCTTCGGACAGGCACTCCACAATCCCTATACGGGGGTTCTGGCAGCTTTTCTCGCGCGCCTCCGCGAGGGTCGACCGTTGTCGGTCTATGGCGATGGCTCTGCGACGAGGGATTTCGTGCACGTCGACGATGTTGCGCGTCTGATCACCTGGTGCATCGATCACCCGGGTCGACTCGGGAGCCTGCGGGTTCTCAACTGTGGCACCGGTGAGCGTACGTCGTTGACCGACCTGGCGCGGTTTGCTGCTGCTGCGGCCCCGGTCGCGAGTGCGCCGGTGGAGTATGTGGATGTCGGCCGGGCCGGGGACATCGAGCACGCCGTTGCCTCTCTGGAGGGTCTCCGTTCCGCAGGCGCGCCATTGCCCCGGATGAGCAGTGAGCAGGCCGTGGCCGACTTCATTGGTCGATCGTGGGGCTTGCCCGGCGCCGATTCGGAGGCATGGGACGTCGCCCTGCGCGAATTACGGCAGAGAGGTCTGACGAGCTGAGTTCGCCGCGAGGGCAAGGCAAGTTGGCGCTACGCGCCTGTGTGTTGGAACGTGCAAGGCCAGGATAGGGGATGACGAATGGACACGATGACGGCAAACTGCGTCGAGGTCCCTCAGACAGTCCGTGTCCGGCTGCTGCATGCTTATGTACAGCTCATCGCTGACGAGGTCGGTTGCGACCTTCTCCACGTCAAAGGCCCAGCAGTGGATCTCCGCCTGCAGCGGGCGGCGCGGCACAGCGTTGACGTGGACGTCCTCGTTCGCCCCCAGCACGTGCTTGCCTTTGTCGAGGCGCTCCGGGCGCGAGGTTGGCGCGAGATCACAGGTTTCGACGAAGGCTCCGCTTTCGGTCACGCGATGAACCTTCGCCACGATCTCGGCCTTCTGGACGTACATCGCTGGTGGCCCGGGTTCGACGTCGAGCCCGCGACGGCCTTCGAAGCCATGTGGGGACAGCGCACGATCCGGACCATCGCCGGGGTGGCCTGTGATGTGCCCTCGCTGAACGATCAGCGGCTGGTGCTGCTTCTTCACTTCGCGCGTAGCGGCGGCCACCGGATCGAGGACCTCGAGGCTGCCTGGGGCGTGGCTGACGAGGGGAGCCGCGCCGCAGTGGTACGGCGCGCCGATGAGATGGAGGCTCGGCTGGCGCTGGCTGCCGCCGTCGGTGGTCTCGAGGAATTCCGTGGGCTGCCTGCCTACGCGTTGTGGAAGTACTTCTCCAGCGGGCAAGGATCACGTCTGGACGAGTGGGGCGGGCGTTTCCGGGCGGCACGCGGGCCACTGGCGAAGGGGCGGGTCTTCCGTGCATTCTTCATGGTCAACAAGGGCCTCTTGAGCGACGAGCTGGGCCACCCTCCCACGCGCCGTGAATATGTGCACGCTGTCCGGCAGCGATTCGTCACGGCCCTCGGTGATGTGCTTCACCGGCTTGAAACGCGGCTGCGTACGAGGGCCGAGCGATGACTCGCCGTGAAGAAACCCAGGGCCGATGGGCCATCCCTGAGGACATCGCTGTGGAGACGGACCCCGATGATCGATCTGCGGTGTGGGTGCTCAGGGCGTCTCGAGGAGTCATCGTGCGGTTGCCGCAGGTAGGGTTGCTGGTCTGGCGGGCGTCCCCGCGGGTCTCCGACACGGAGGGGCTCGTGGCGCTCTTGGCTGCTGAGCACGGATGGCCGTCCGACGAGATCGCGCAGCCCGTGCAGAACTTCGTGATGTCCTTGGTCGATCACGGCCTGCTGGAGGAGAGGTCGGGCCATGAATCGAACTGAGGGGATGGCTCCCGAGTGGCAGCACCTGCTCGGCGCTGAGACCCGCCGAAGTGCGTCTGTGCCTGAATCCCGTAACGTCAAGGCCGCAACGGAAGGACCGCACGCCTCGACGCGCGTGGAAAAGGTCGGGCAGGCCGTCGCCGGCTTCTGGGGGCCGGTGGTTCTCCTGGACCTCGTCATGGGTTTCTCGCTGATGTTCGTCACCACCGCCCTGCCTGGGGGTCTTGTGGGCGGTCTTGCAACGGGTGTCGTGATGGTGGCCGTCAGTGCCTGCCGGCGAGCGAAGCTGACCGTACCGGGCGGTGGTCTCCTGGTCATCGCCTTCCTGGCACTCATGGCCTTCCTCGTCCTGGTTTCCGTCTTCCACGGCATGCCGTGGCAGCAGCGCCTCCTGAAGTTCTTCATTCTCTTCGCCGTGTGCGTTGTCATCGCAACCGGGCGGATCGACATTCGGTCGTTCATCATCGGAGCATGCATGAGCGCATGTGCCAACGTCCTTCTGTTCTATGCCGGGCTGACGGAGAATAATTACCCGCCATATCTGACCGGTTTCTATGGGGACAAGAACGTTGCAGGGATGTACTACGCGATATGGGGGATCCTCGGGCTTGCGGTTCTGTCCCCGCGTTGGCGCATACCGTGGTTCCTCCTCTCGACGTGGTTCGTCTTTCTCACCGGATCGCGAACCGCGCTCGGAGGTATCGTGCTGGCCGCCCTGTGGGTCCTGCTCCGCAACCGGATCGGTGTGGCCTATCGAATCGCCCTCGCGGCGATCGGGTATGCGGTTCTCGTCTTCTCGATCAACAACTATGCCTCCAGTTCCGCGTTCGGTGACCGAACAGGCACCGATTGGTACAGGGCGCAGATCGATCAGGCGATGGAAATCAAAGCATCCCTGACGCCGTGGACGGGCCTCGGTCTCAATCAGGGGTTCGTGGTGATCGGTGATCGACGGCAATGGTTCCATGATTCGTATCTGCAGGCTTTCGTCGAGGGCGGTCATGTTTTTCTCTGGTCAACCGTTCTGGCCTTCGTCCTCCTCGGCCTGGGATTGCTCGATCGACGACTGCATGTCTCATGGGAGATGCTCACAGCAGAGGCGACGGTCATCGTCGTGCTCGTCTGCGCGTGGAAACTGGGAGAGGTGTTCATGACGGTGGGTGCCTTCATCGTGCTCGGAATCTGCATCGCTTACCGTCTCGGCAAACCCGCCGCCGCGTCGAATCTTGCGTGGCGGGCCGCCGAGATGGCCCCGCCACGCGCATCCAGCGCGGCGCCGCTGCATCGCGGCGCTCCGGTCGGCGCCTCGCGATCGGAGGTCCAGGCGTGAAGATGACACGAACATTGATCGAGAAGACCCCAGGTGTTCGCTATCGGCGGGCCCAACTCCTGACCCCTTTGTATCGACGGGCCTTCGCGCACTTCGGGTCGGGCAGCGTGCTGGTTTCGCCTCTCATGATCCAGGGGACCGACAGGATCAGCGTCGCGGATCGGGTCATCATTCGAGACGGCGCTTGGCTGGCGGCGGAAGGCCCCGCGGGGCACCTTGCCATCGGTGCGGACACCTACATCGGCCATCGCGTACACCTGCACTCGATCGACCCGGTGAGCATCGGTCGCGGTTGTGTCTTCGCGGACAACGTCATGGTGACGTCGACCGACCATGCCCGAGGAGGCTCACGGCATGAGGTCCGCGGCACCGGGCCCGTCCTCATCGAGGACGACGTCTTCATCGGCCAGAACGCCGTGGTGCTCGGAGGAGTAGCCATCGGCAGAGGGGCGACTGTTGCAGCCGGCGCCGTCGTCGTCAAGGATGTGGCGCCGGGCGCCGTCGTGGGCGGCGTTCCTGCGCGCGTGATGGGAGGTGAAGCGTGACGCGCTCGCGGTCACTGCTCATCATCTCTCCTTCATTCCACGGCTATTACGCAGCCATCGGGCGGGCGTTCGGTGAGTTGGGGTACGAGGTGCTCACCCATTGCTACGACGTCGCCGCGTCGCCCGCTGAGAAGCTCTGGAACAAGACCGCACACGAACTAGCCGGCAAACTTCGAGGTGACGGAGGGCATCTGTCCGGCGCCACGGTCTCGCGCCGCGCCATGGCCCGGGTTCGCGAAGTGTCTCCAGACTTCGTCCTCGTCATTCGCGGGGATGTTCTGACAGAAGAGTTCTGGGCCCTCGCCGCCGAGAACGACCGGCTCGTCGGAGTGTGGATGTATGACGAGATCCGCCGTACCAATTTTGACGCGGACCTCGTCGGGCGGTATGCCCAGTTGGCGACGTACAGCGCCCAGGACGCTGCAACGCTCCGGGCGGCTGGTCATCGTATCGCGCAGGTGCCTTTGGGTTTCGATGCATCGAGCGTCATCGACAACACAACTGCGGGCGCCGGGCTCGTGAGTTTCGTCGGTGCGCCCTTGCCCAAGAGAGAGCATGCGCTCGCGGCGCTTGTCTCTGCAGGTGTCCCCGTTCAGGCCTGGGGGCGGGGCTGGTCGGATCACGTGTTCGACCGCGCGCGCACGTGGCGTGTGCGCTCACTCGGCATCCCGGCCAGACGCGACGTGGCCGGCCCGTCCGCGCACGCCATCATGCGGAACGGCAGGGCCACCTTGAACATCCACGGGGATCAGGACGGCTTCACGATGAGAACGTTCGAGGCCGCCGGGGTGGGTGCGGTGCAGATCATTGATCGTGCCGACGTGGCGGATTTCTACGATCCAGGCGAAGAGATCCTCGTGTACGACGGCCACGAGGAGCTCGTGGACCTGTGCCGACACGCGGTGGCGCGTCCGCAGGACTTCATGATGCTGCGCGAGAGGGCACGTCGACGTACTCTCGCCCAACACACCTTCACGCACCGCGCGGACGCTCTATTGGAGGCGTGGTCGTGAGTGACAGGGGCCGAGCGGTCGTCCTCGCCCCGATGCTTGCCGCGCGCGGCGGCGCCGAGCGCGTAGCGCTCGTCGCAGCTGAAACGCTCAAGGCAGCCGGTTACGACACGGTGATCGTGGCTCCCGGCCAGGTTGATGACCTCGGGGCTTACGCCGATTACTTCGGGATCGACCTCGACGGCGTTGCGTACGAGGAACTTCCCAGCGTCGGGAGGATGGGACGCTTCGAGGCGCTGCGAACGGTGATCGAAGAGTTAGTCTGGGCCCGCATCGTGCGCTCGATGCAGCCGGACGTCTTTCTCACGTGCATGTACGGCGCGACTCTGCCGGGACTCGCCGAGCGCAGTCTGTATTACATCCACTTCCCGCACCAGTTGACGACGCCCGGGCTCACGGGTCTTCGTGCACGTTACGTCTCCTGGACGCAGTACGCGCGCCGCCTGCAGAATCGGGGGAGCGACTTTCGAGCCACCTACACGTCATTCCTTGCCAACTCACGGTTCACCGCCTCTCACGCGCGACAGCGTTGGGGTGTCGACCCCTACGTCCTCTACCCGCCCTGTTGCGGCGTCGGGGCAGGACGGGTTTGGCGGCAGCCTTCGATCCTCGCAGTCGGAAGATTTCAGGACCGGCAGCCGGGTCACCCGTACAAGAACCAGGAAGCCCTCATCGTGGCCTTCCGCGCAATGGCGGACCTGCACGCAGAAGGCTGGCAATTGCATCTGGCTGGGAGTGTTGGTTCAGAGGCAGAGCTGGCCAGGCTGCGTGAGATGTCCGTTGGCCTGCCCGTCGCGTTTCATCCCAATGCCTCTCTTGAAGAACTGCACACGCTTTATCGCGAGTCGTCGGTGTACTGGCACGCACAGGGTTTCGGAGAGTCACACCTCATGGCACCGCAGTCACAGGAGCACTTCGGCATCACGACCGTGGAAGCCATGTCCGCGGGAGCTATCGCCATGGTGTACGACACCGCGGGCCCGGCAGAAGTCGTCGCAGACGTGCCAGGAACCGTGCGATGGACGAGCTTGGAGGAGTTGCGGCTGGCTACACGCAATATTGCCCGCGCCGATCCGACAGACATGGCCAGCTTGCGTCGAGCCGCGCAGCGGCGAGCAGCAGAATTCTCCGAGGCCGCGTTCGCGACACGCCTCCTGACCCTCATCGAAACCGGGAGTCCTCGTTCATGACTACTTCTGTTGAACCGGAGACCTCCTGGGTGCGCGAGTTGCGCTACCTAGTCTCCAGCTTTCCACGCGGCACCCGCGCACAGCTCGGCTTGTACGCTGCACTGCAGTTCGTGGTCTCATTGCTCGATCTCGCCGGCTTGGCAGTCGTCCTGCCCGTCATGCAGGTGCTTTCCGGGGCGAGCCTCGAGGCCGGATACCTCGGGGTCATCCATCGCCTTGCGGGCACGCCTGAGCGTGGCCCTTTCGCCGTGATGCTTTGCGTCGCCATGGTGCTGGCTTTCTTGACAAAGAGCATCTTTGCCCTCGCGGTCGCGCGCTGGTCCTTCGACTTGGTGGCCCGTCTCCAAGTCCTGACAGCGACCAGGCTGCTGCACAGCTACTTGAGCGACAGCTATCTCGTGCAACGACGACGGGATGTCGGCGCGGTCGTCCGTACGGTGGGTGCCGCGGTGCAGGCCGCCCACGCCAACGTTCTGGGAGGCGTGCTCGGGGTGTTCGGGCAGCTCCTGTCAATCAGTCTCATTGCCGGTTTCCTCTTCGCCGTGGCCCCTGGCACCACCCTGGGCGTCATCGTGTACTCCCTCGTGGCGGTCGCGCTGGTCCAGCGATTCTTGGCGCCGAGGAATCGAAGGGCGGGTATCGCTGCGCAAGAGGCCGCGGGGCAGATGAGCCATGCGTTGCTCGAAGCGATCTATGGGGCCCGCGAAGTGCGAATGCACAAGGCTGAGCAGCACTTTCTCGTGACGTACAGTGATGCGGCCACACGTAATGCCGCCGCGTCTCGGGACGCCAACTTCTATGCCCAGGCTCCCAAGTATGTCCTCGAATTCGTCACGATTCTCGGGATCGCGGTTCTGCTGTGTTCGAGCGCGCTGAGCGGCGGGGCGGACAACACAATGCCCACCATCACCCTCTTCGTCGCGGCCGCCGTGAAGTTGCTGCCGTCGTTGACAGCGCTCACCGCCACGCTGGGAAACATCCGATTCGGCATCGAGGGCCTCCATGTCACGACGAAAGCTTTGCGGGGACTGAGCGAAGCCCCCCGCAAGGGGGCCGCCCGAGCTGGACGAGCCCAGAAGGACCCGCACCTGGGCCACGCGGCGACTGCGATGGGATCCGGCGACCTCGTCGTCGACGACGTGCGGTTCCGTTACCCGGATGGGGTCGACGACGTGTTGCAGGGCGTGTCATTCGTGGTTCCCGAGGGATCGTCACTTGCTGTTTGCGGCTTGTCCGGCTCGGGCAAGACAACCCTCATCGACATCGTCCTCGGGCTGATAGAACCTAATACTGGGCGTGTGTCGTTCGATGGGCTCGACATCGTCGCCGATCACGCGCAGTGGCTCGACAGGGTCGCTTACGTTCCGCAGGACGTCTACCTGCTGGCCGCCACCTTGTGGGAGAACGTCGCGTTCGGGGCCGATGAGCAGTCTGTCGACCGAACCGCTGTTGAAGCGGCCCTTCGCCTGGCGCAACTCGGCGAGCTTCTTGATTCCCTGCCCGGGGGTATGGACGCCATCGTCGGGTTCCAAGGAACCCAATTGTCGGGTGGGCAGAAGCAGCGCGTCGGTATCGCGCGGGCACTGTATCGGCGCCCGCAGGTCCTCGTTCTCGACGAGGCCACGTCGGCTCTGGACAACGAGACAGAGGACAAGATCAGCACGGTCATCCGTGACCTACACGGAAGCATCACGGTGATTCTCGTGGCCCATCGATTGTCGACCGTCAAGCATGCCGATTGTGTGATCTACTTGGAGGATGGCCGTATCGTAGGGTCCGGTGCCTTTGGTGAACTACAAAACCAGAGTCCCGCGTTCGCACGCCTGGTGCGTCTCGGCCGTCTCGAGGAGCGGTGAAGCGAATGGATGGCAACCTCGGAGTCACGGTCGTCGTTGTGTGTTACAACCACGAGCGGTATGTGACGGAGTCGCTCGACTCGATCCTCGCGCAGACTCGTACACCCGAGCGTGTTCTCATCATCGACGACGCCTCCGAAGATGGTACTGTTTCGCGGATAGAATCTTGGCTTTCTCTACATCCGGAGGCCGGTTACGAGCTTGTCGTACACTCTCAAAACACCGGGTTGTGCTGTGGTTTGAATGAAGCCTTAGCAACGATTTCTACCCCGTTCTATACCTATATCTCGGCAGACGATCGAATGCTTCCTGAACGGTTGGACGCGCTCATCGACCGCTGGGCCAAGGATGGCGGTCATGCCGTTGCGGTCTATTCGAACGCACGGCGGATCGACGCTGACGGCCAATTGCTGCAGCCGGACTACCGCACACTGCACGAGTGGCCCTCCGATCCTGAGGCACTCGAAGGCAACATCCACACGCGTCTGCTGCGTCATTGCTGGTTGCCTGCAGCGTCCGTACTGGTATCGACCGAGGCAGTTCGCGCCGTCCAGGGGTACGACGAGCGATGGTTCTTCGAGGACCACGATCTGTGGCTACGTCTCGCCGCGACGGGCTCCTTCCTGGTCGTCGACCAGCCGCTTGTCGAGTTTCGCGAGTTGCAGACTTCCCTCGGCCACGAACGGTTCACGCAGGGCGATATCGGCTTCCTCCAAGCGAGAGTGGGCATATTTGCCAAACAAGTAGGGGTCTCAGCTGGTGGGGACGCCTACATCCGTGAGGCCATGACCCCGCTCGCCATTCGGCTGTGGAAGTTCGGCGGCGACCCTACCCTGGTGCAGGAAGCGCTGGAGACGGCGCATGCTATCTCCCCGTCGCGCGCACTGCGCCTGCGACTTCTCCTCCTACGGTGTGGAGCACGCCAACAACCAGCGTGGCTCACGGCTTGCGAGGCGGCCGTTCGAGGCCTGCGAGAATTTCAAATGCGTGTTCGCTGCGGGAGGAACGACCCGGGGGGACAGGGATGAACTCGAACCTGGCAGGATCTGTAGCCGTGATCATCCCCTGTTACGAAGCTGGCGACCTCCTGAAGGAAGCGCTCGCTTCGGCTCTCGCGCAGACGATCGACGTGGAGGTCATCATCTGCGACGACGGCTCCACCGGCGCAGAAACTCGCATCGTGCTTGATAAAGTCGCTGCGGCAGGTGACCCACGGGTGACGATTCTGCGGCTCGACCGCAACAGAGGTGTCTCGGCGGCGCGAAATCACGCTGTCGCATCGACCCAGAACGAGTACATCCTCTTTCTCGACGCGGATGACAAGATGGATCCTCGATACGCGCAGGAGGCCGTGGCGATACTCGCGGACCAGCCCGAGGTGCTTATCGTGTCTAGCCCGCTTCAGTGTTTTGGTGTGTGCGACCGCCTCATTCGCTACGGTGGCGCGCCCCGCGGCGTCGTCGACGTGCTCTTCGAGAACAAGATCCCAGTGTCTTCTGTCATCAGACGCGAGGACTGGAGCCGGGTCGGTGGTTTCGACGAGTCCGTGCGCTGGGCCGAGGACTACGACCTATGGGTGCGGATCCTCGCAGGTGGAGGCACAGCCATCGAACTACCCAAGCCGCGCTACTTCTATCGCCAGCACGCTTCTCAGGTCACCCGGACCATGGATCAGGCTGACATCGACGCCCGGCAACTGGAACTCGTGACAAGGAACGTGGAGGTGTGGGCCGACCACGCCGTCGACATCATGGCTCGTCATTTGCAGATCCAGCGGCAGCTTCGCCACTATCGCAGTCGGTACGGCCGTCTCGAGGACGCGAAAGCTCGCTCGGTCGACCTCGTTCGTCGGCTAGGAGCGAAGCTGTGGCGCTGATACAACGGTCGTGGCTCGGTGTGGCCGGCGGCTCCCCTCCGTAAGAGCGAGCCAGTCATCGACGATGCGTGAAGGTGCATAGCGCTCAGCACGCGCACGCGCGTTTTCCCCGCGGCGGCGCCGCTCGATGTCATCCAGCATCGCGCCGCGCAAGGCCGCGACGTAGGCATCCTCATTCTGCGAATGTACGAGATAGCCGGCCTCGTTCTCGAGCTGAGACCGCACACCCGCGGAGCAGTCGAACGCAATCGACGGGACCGCTGAGCAGGCGGCCTCCAAGATCGTCATGGGGAAGCCTTCAAGGCTTGATGTCAGGAGATTCAACGACGCGTCTGACAGTGCGGTGGCTGAATCGTCGACGACACCGGCCAATTCGATCCGCGTACTCATGCCAGAGCGCTCGACCGCCTCGGCGACCTGGGGGCGCTCGACCCCGTCGCCGTAGATGGCCAACGACCATCCATCTGCCTCAGGCACGGTGATCGCCGCGGCGAAGAGACGCACCATGAGAGGGATCTGCTTCTCGTGCGAGAAGCGTGCCAATGCTACCGCTCTCTTCGCCAGTTGCGTGGTGAGAGTGCGGCCCTCTGGTGCCGGGTTAGGGATTGCGACGCACGGCACGTCGAGCAGCGAGCCGAAGGAGGCTGCGTCCTCATCGGAGAGCGCGACGAAGGCATCACAGTCAGCGAAGTGTTTCGGAAGAGCCTCCCGGAGCCATGGCTCGTCGTCGAGACTTGCGAACGACGAATGGTGCTGCCCGACGAACAGTGGGCCGGTCGGGGATCGCTCAAAACCGGACTCGTCGACCATCATCTTGCCGAGGACGTGGGTGTAGATGACGACGCTGTTGGCGGGCAACGTGGCCATGGTGCGTCGCAGAGCAGAGAGTCGGCGCCACCGGTCCCATCGCTTGAACAGGGCAAGAGGGGCAGCGCGCAAGGGGCCGTATGAGATGGAGACGGGGTATCGATGCAAGTCCTCACGCTCCAGAACGGTGACGACGTCGTCTGCACCCGTCGGCGATGCGCCCTCCTGGTTCTTGGAACCCGGGTAGATCGATACGACGTCGACCGTGATCCCGCGCTGTCGGAATGCAGTCATGAGGTTCTCCACGACAGTGGCTCCGCCACTGGTGTCGGGAAACCGCGGGACGACGAAACGGATGTGTGAGACCGATTCAGACATGGTGGCTCGTCTCTTCCCCGGAGACGAACCCGGCCCGGGCCGCACTCTCGACGATGAGCGCGATCGCCTTGCGAGCGGCCGGTCGCGGCAGCAGGGGGAGCATTCGATCGATGGTCGAGGCCAGATGTTCGGTGCGGTCGTACGTGAGCATGCGTCCTAGGCCCGACACGGCCGTGTTCCACACGGTCGCGGGGGACGAGTGGGGCGAGGATGAGGAGCCTCGACCGTGGATGTGTTCGAATCGTCGGCGGCCCTGCCCCGACCGAAAAGCTCGGCGCGCCCGTGCCGTCGTCGTCACGGCAGCCATGTGGTGTCGCACTTCCGCTCCGGGTACGAGGAGCAGCGGTATCCCGTGGCGGCGGAGGCGATATCCGAGGTCGAGGTCCTCCCAGCCGTACCCCACATAGCGTGGATCGAATCCGCCCACTTCTTCGAAGATCTCCCGCCGGACGGATGTATTTCCTCCCCAGAGCCGCCAACGATCCTCTGGTGCGGTCCCGTATGCATCCTGTCGGCCCCGCTCGTCAGCGACAGTACCGTAGGCGCGCATGTAGGCATTGTTCGGTGCGATGTTCAGTGGTAAGCCGATCACCCCGCACACACCCCGCCGATGAGGTTCGACATGAGCCGCGATATGGGTTGGGGAGGGTTCGAAATCATCATCCGCCCGGATCAGGACGTCGCCGTCAGCGGCGGCAAAACCCGCGTTCAGTGCTGCTACACGGCCCCTGTTCTCTGGAAAGACGAGGACCTGCACCGGGAGATGCGAGTAGCGCTCGACCACCGATGCTGAGCCGTCGATGTCACCATCGAGCACGATGACGGCCTCCCACGACTCGTAAGTCTGTCGGCTCAGTGCATCGAGGAGCCGAGGTAGGCGCTCTGCTCCTCCGCGGGACGGAACGATGACAGATGCTTTCATGATTTGCCGTCGCCTTTCCTGAGGATGTCAATCAGCAATTGGTGCAGACGCTCCCGGCCCCCTTCCGGTGAATACTTCACGTGCCACCTCTGTTGAGCGCGGTCCACGACGTCCTCAGTGGGTTCACTCAGAGCGTCTTCGATGACGGCGGCGAGAGAGCCGGCATCGTCGCGTGCTGCGACAAACGGATAGCCCGGTCCCGCAACCTCCGGCAGCGCCCCGGCATCGCTCACGACGAACGGGCAGCGCGCGGCCATGGCTTCGGCCACGACAAGTCCGAAGGGCTCGTCCCACACCGAGGGGAAGACGGCGAGATCAACAGACTCGAAGAACTCGGCGCGCTCCATCCACCCCTTTCGGACCGCAGTCGCGCCCAGCGCAGCGATAGCCGCGTCAACGCGCGTGGCGTCGGCCTCGCTCACGAACCGTGATTCGCCGGCGAGCAGGAGCGTCGGGTTGCGATGACCCTCGCGAAGCGTCGCGACTGCCCTGCAAAGGATCGGTACGCCTTTGTCGCTCGAGAGGCGCCCGAGGTATCCAATGACCGGGGACTTCAGATCTCGGCGGACCGAACTGTCCCTGGTGCTGGGCGGCTCATCCACCCAGTTCTCCAACACCCGGGTGCGGGGAATTCTGCGGCCCATGAACTCGGAGGGGACCAGGGTCACCATGGAGCCGACTCGTGCGATCGTCATCAGGACACGTTGGACTCCGTGGGGCTCCTGGTGAAGATGAACGATGCGGCGTCTGTGACCGGCCGTGGCCACGGCGGGCCGCAGCCCGTTGCACCACAGGATGCCCGTGCGCTCACGGGCATCCCACCGTCGGAGACCGCGCATGTACCCGGCTGTCGAGTCCCCGTGGAGGGCGACGGTGCTGAACCCCAGAGCAGCGGCTTCACGGGCGACCTCACAAGGCTGCTCCGGCGCGATGATTGTGACCTCATGACCCAGGCTCCGGGCCGCCTGCGCGATCGCCAAGAGCATGACCTCCCCGCCTCCGACCGCACCTTGGTTGGCGCAGAGATTCAGATGGAGCACGGTTCCTCCGGCGGCCGATACCAGGGAGCGCGCACGGCGATCTGCCCGGCCAGATTGCCGGTGATCCAGCCTGTTCGGCCTGCGAGGGCAAAACGCTCTTCCGCGCTGAGCCCAGGCGCCCTGGCCCAGGCCAGCGGCAGCTTCGCCGTCTCCGTGACCGCCCACAGGAACGACATACCGCGCACCGGGCGGCCCAGCAGCTGACTGCGGCGCCACAGACCCACTTGGGCGCGGCTGTAGCGATACCCCTGCGTCATCGCGTCGGAGGTGCCGGCGCGGAGCCGGTAATGAACCGTGGCGTCGGGGTCCACGACGATCGTGCGGCCCGATTCCAACAACCGCCAGGAGAAGTCGACGTCTTCACTGCCGCCCAGCATGGCTTCGTTCATGCCGCCAAGCTCGAGGTACGTGCTCCGGCGGATCCCGATGTTGGAGCCGAAGACGAACACCTCGTAGCCCAGATAGGAGAACGGGCCCTGCTCGTACGGATGCGGCACCTGGTCGAGCCCATCAGCGACCGCCTTGGCACGGCACACGAACTCCGAATTGATGACGTCGAGACGCATCATGCCGGTGGCGAGGACGTCGGTCTGAGACACCACCCGATGCAGCGTCGCCACCCACCGCTCGCCCACGACGTCGTCCGCATCGGACATCGCGATGACGTCACCGCGCGCGGCCTTCACCCCCACGTTGCGAGCGTGGCACTGGCCCTGAACGTCATTGGCCGACACCACGCGGATGTCGAGCGCGCCGCGGTAGCGTTCCACGATCCGCGCCAGCCTCGCAGAGCCTTCGTTGTCGGCGACGACGACCTCGAAGGGCGGCGCGTCCACCTGCGCGACGAGGGCGTCGAGCTGCTCGCCGAGCGTGGCGTGATTCTTGTAGTACGCGGTGACGACGCTCACCGCCGGCTTGGCAGCGCGCACCGGCGTGGCCAGCTCACGGCCGAGATCAGCGGGGGCGAGTCCTAGTTCTGCATACACGTCGAGGACGGCGTCGACCATCTCGCTCACGGTCGGGATGTCATCGGGTAGGTGCGGGCGCTTCGACACGTCGAGACCCTGCTCGATCACAGCATCCGCCATGGCCGACTCGTCGCTCAAGGGTGCGAGGCATCGAGGTGGCAGGATCTCTGGGTTGCCCCCGATGTCGCTGGCCACCACACCGAGACCGGAGTTCACCGCGTCAAGCAGGGTGTACGAGAGATTGTCGGCCCTCGACGGCTGGACGAGAACGTCGTGCGACGCGAGCGCTTCGCGAGCATCGACGAACCCAGCGAAATTGGCGGCGTCGTCGACTCCGAGCTCACGCGCCACGGCACGTAGCCGATCGGCCTCAGGGCCCGTGCCCGCGATCGTCAGCGTGGCCCCTGGCTGCTGGGCGCGCACCTGACGGAAGATGCGCAGCGTTGCATCGATGTTCTTCTCGGCATCGAGTCGGGCCAGGGAGAGCAACCGCAACCCGGGGGAGCGAGGAGGCGCCGTCGTCCGATCCACACCGTTCTTGATGACGGTGATCGGCGCGCTCGGACGCCAGTACCTCTGCATGTCACGCTTCGTGGACTCACTGACGGCGATGAGCCGCGCGACGCGACGCGTCCGGGCGTGGTGCGCGGACTGCCGCGACCACGCCTTCGCCTTGCTCGAGTGGAAGACTCTCGGGTCCTCGGGGATGTGATGTTCGGTGGAGACGAGGGTGGCAGGAAGACCGACAGCCGCCATCGTGGCGAGGAAGTCCGCTTTCGCGAGGTGCGAGTGCACGATGTGCGGGTCCAACCGCTTGATGATTCCGCGCAGATCCGCCACAGCCCTGTGGACGGGTTGGTCGACATCGAGGGTGTGAACGGGGATGTCGAGGCCCCGGAGCTCATCCAGCAGGGGGCCTTCGGGCGCCGCGACGACGAGTCGCCATCCGGGCAGACCGTGGCGCGCGACATCCAGGATGTGTCGCGCCACGCCTGCAAGATTGGAGACGGGGGAGACCCACAGGGCGACAGGGGCAGAGGTGTTCATAGCCAGGCCTCCAACCGATCCAGGGCGGTCCAGAAGCCCTCGCCGTTGTTGACGTGGCCCTGCCAGATCTCGGGAATGAACGGGATGTGCGGGGCGAGACGCTCGAGCTGAGCGGCCGTCGTCGGCCAGTCGATCTCGCCGTCACCGATCTGCGGCCCCTCGCCGTCGACGCCCTCGGCGTCGACGATGTGCAGGTGGTCGCTGAGCGGGGCGAGCTTCTCGACGTACTCGCTGAACGGCTTCTTCGTGAAGTTTGCGGCCAGCTTCGAGTGCGACAGGTCGAACGTCAGCCGGCGCCCGAACTGCTGACAGAACCAGACGGTGTCGTCGACGTCCATGAACAGGTTGTGGTGCTGCTGGCCACCCATGAGCCACGGGTACGGCGGCAGCGTCTGCGCGGTAAGGCGCACGTCGGCGTCGTCGATGCGCCCGAGAGCCTTCGCGATGCGCTCGTACTTGACGGTGCGCTGCGCCGGCGTGTCGAAAGCGTCCATCGTGAAGCCGCCCATCGTGCATATGACGATGGGGGGTTCACCGTTGCCGTCGAACCAGCGACCAAGGTCGCGCGTGATCTCGACGACCTTCTGCACCTCGACGATCGAGCGCTCCCAGACGGCGTCGTCGTCGCTCGCGAGGTTGATGATGAAGTCGCCCGCATATAGGTCGGGGCAGTGGACGGTGTGGAACATGCCGTCGAACTTCGCGTTGCCGAACGCGTCGCCGATCTGTTCCATGCTCATCTCCACGTCCTTGTAGGACAGGTGGAACTCGAGGAAGTCGGGGTTCGTCAGCGTCTCACCGGCGCCGAGCAGCTTGCGCGCGTCGTGGTAGCGCACCGGCAGCCCCCAGGGGCGCTTGAACTCGTAGGCGCGGCCGTGCGCGACGGCGTCCGTCAGGTCGGTTGCGTAGAAGAAATCACCCGACTCGATCGGACGACGCATCGTGCGCCCGACGAGCGCCTCGAGCCGGTTCGGCTGCAACCCGCGGCCGGGCGACTTGATCGTCACGTCGGCGCGCGTCAACTTCTCGCCGGCGGCGATGTCACGCGTCGCGACGAGGGACTTCGCCAGGTTGGCGCGGTTCATCAACTCACCCGTCGACACCGCGCGCGTCTCGCCGTTGCCGAGCGCCAGCTCGACCTCGCGGATCTTCGTCACCATCTCCGCGAACTCCTCGGGCAGCAACGACACCTGATGGTCGTTGCCCTCGAGCGTCTTGTCGATGGTGAAGTGCTTCTCGACGACGTGCGCGCCGCGCGCCACCGCGGCGATCGGCACGTGATAGCCACGCTCGTGGCCCGAGTAGCCGACCGGGCACTCGCCGAGCTCGGCGAGTCGATCCATGTACTTGAGGTTGATGTCCTTGAACGGCGCCGGGTACGTCGACTGCACCTGCAGCAGGACGAACTCACCGCCCGCCTGACGCATGACGTCGACGCTCGCGACGATCTCGTCCTCCGTCGACATGCCCGTCGAGACGAGCATCGGCAGGTGCTCGGCCGCGCAGGCGCGCAGGAGGTCGTGGTTCGTCATGTCGGCGCTCGCGATCTTGAGCGCGGGCACCCCGTAGTCGGCGAGGACCCTGAGCGACGCTTCGTCCCACGGCGTGCAGAACGCGTCGATGTCGACGCTCTTGCAGTAGTCGAGGATCTCGATCATCTGCTCGTTCGTGAAGGAGTACTTGGCGAGCAGGTTCATCGTGTACTGCGCGCCGAGATCCTCGCCGGCGCTGGAGGCGAAGTCGCCCTGACGGTACAGGCCCGTCAGATCGCGCAGCTGGAACTTGACGGCGTCCGCACCGGACTTCTTGGCGAGGTCGACGAGCTGCTTCGCGAGCTCCATGTCCCCCTGGTGGTTGTTGCCGATCTCGGCGATGACGAGGCAGCGGTTGCCCTCACCGATCGCGTGGCGCCCAATGCGGATCTCGCTGCCGAGCGCGTTGCGCGCGACCGCACGCACGTGCCCGCGCTCGTCGACGAGCGGGATGACGCGCACGCCGTCACGGAACGCCTGGGAGATCGTCGACGTCTCGGTGCCGTACGCCAGCTTGACCGGTGACGTGTGCGCCGCCGCCATGACGGACGTGCTCAGGTCGGCGTTCGGGTGCGCCGTCACCCAGCGGCGGAAGTCGCCGTCGGACAGAGCGCCCTGCAGGATGCCGTGCGAGTCGACGCAGAAGACGATGCCCGCCTTGTTGTCGCTGATCTTGTTGAGCGCCGCGAGGATCGTGTCATCGCTGAACACGACGTAGGGAGCGATCTCCCTGGCGATGGTGGTCATGAATCTCCTGAACTCGTTCGGCGCATGCGCCGCGGTGTCGCGGCCGTCGTGCTGCGGTCTGCACACCCCCGTGCGGACCGGGACAGGCCATGGCAACCAACCCGATGCGCCTCATCATAACCGTCTCGACGCCGCCTCGCCGGGGTCCGGACCGCCGATCATTACCGCGCGGTATCGCTCACGCGTCGCGTTCGCTCATCCGGCGCCACAGGCTCTCGGCGAGGGTGAAGTCGTGCTCGGCGTCGATGTCGATGCCCTCGAGCGGATCCATGACGAACAACTCGATCGAGCCGCCGAGACGATTGTGGTGGCGCTCGTAGATCTCGGTGCGGGTGAGGTACAGCGACCCCGTCTCGCGATAGCGCAGCTGCTCGGGAAGCAGATCCTGACGGCGGGGGCGCGCCTCGTACGGGTAGAGGGCCTCGACGTGCGGCACGCGTCGCCACATGAAGATCTCGGCCGGCACGACGCCCACCATCGAGTCGGCGCCCGTGACGGCGAACTCGTCGAGGCAGCGCGCGAGGGTGCCGGGCAGCCGCAGGGGAGAGGTGGCCTGCAGGAACATCACCTGATCCGGCCGGCCGACCTCGGCGGTGATGACCTCGATGGCGTGCTCGATGACGGGCTCCGACGCCGTCGTGTCACCCGCCAACTCGTCGGGACGCTCGATGACCTGCGCGCCGGCGCCACGGGCGACGTCGGCGATCTCGGCGTCCTCGGTCGAGACGTAGGGGGTCAGCCCGCGCGTCGCGAGGACCTGCTCGATCGTCCAGACGATGAGGGGCTTGCCCTCGAGCAGCTTGAGGTTTTTGCGGGGGATGCCCTTCGACCCGCCGCGTGCGGGGATGATGGCGGGCGTCGCGTTCGACATGACGTCCAGCCTAGGCGAGAGCACAGCCCGCGCGTCGTGCCTGGCTATCCTGGACCGACGGCCGACGCCGCAGGGCGTCCGAGGCGGGGCGTACTGAGTGGGGTGGGGTCTGATGACGGCGCAGGTCAGTGTGGTGATCGCGTGCTACGACGCGAACGACACGCTGGGGCTTCAGCTCGAGGCCCTCGCCCATCAAGAAGGAGCGCCGGCCTTCGAGGTGCTCGTCGTGGACAACAATTCGCCCGAAGCTCCCGATGCGGTGGTGAGCGGCTGGTCGGACGTGCTCGACATCCGTGTGGTGCACGCGAGCGAACATCAGGGTGTGGCCTACGCCCGCAACGTCGGAGTGAGTCGCTCGGCCGCCCACCGCATCATCTTCTGTGATGCGGACGACTGCGCGGGGCCCCGATTCGTCCAGGCCGCCGCGAGTGCGCTGGAGGCGGCGCCCTTCGTCACCGGGGGAGTGCACACCGTGAACGGGAGATCATTCGCCTCGGGCCGCCCAGCCGTGTGGAAAGAGCTGTCGCGCCTCAGCGCGACGCCCGCACCGCGGGACGTCGTCCGTGACGCCTACCCGGTCTTCATGGGGGGAGCCTCCGCCGTCGAACGCGCGGCGTTCATGGAGGTCGGCGGCTTCGACCAGGGGTATGTGCCGGGCGCGGAGGACAACGATCTCGGGCTGCGTGTTCTGGCCCAGGGTTTCACGCTCCTGCGGGTGCCGGACATGACCTTGGCGGAGCGGCCCCGCGCCAACGCCACCGGGGCCTTTCGACGCTCCTTCGACGGGGGGCGGATGCACATGCGGCTGTGCGCAGGACACGACCTGTGGTCGGTCTCTCCTCACCTGCACGACCCCGAGTGGTGGAGAGATCTCCTGCGGTTGCCCGGAGCACTCGTCACGACCGCGGTCCGCGACCGCTCCGCGTCCGGACGCCGGGGGCTTGCGAGCCGCGCCGGGCTTCGTCTCGGCCAGTTCGTCGGTTTCGTCGAGTACCGAATCGTCGGCCGTCCCATCGGTCAGGACCGAGGACTCGGGATGACGGACGCGCCGACGAGCCAGTAGATCTCCTCGGTCGGAAGCTCGTTCGGGTCCAGCAGGCGATCGTCGGTGTCGAGGACGGGGAGCTGAGAGACATAGCACGCCAGGCGCTGGTGCTTGCGGAACACGTCGACGGGCATGACCACCCGGTCCGCCTCGAGGCCGCGGCCGTGTCGCAGCCGCGCCATCTCGGCATCACCGCGGGCATGCCAGAGATAGGGGAAGTCCTCGTAGAACGCGATGCGTACCCCGGGATGGCGGACTGCGACGTCGAGCGCGAGATCACGCAGGACGAGATGGTCGGGGTTGGCTGCCAGCCCGCCATCCATCGCCTTCGCCCGCCGGTGGAGATACTCCGCGTGCAGGGCGCGTTGCACACCGCTGCGCAGGATCCGCCTCCCGCCGGCGCTCAGGCGGGCGACCGCATGGGAGGCGCCCGCGACGGCGGCGGGTTGCGCGTCGCGGCGCGGGGGATTGACGCCGGTCGAGTCGCCCAGGTTCTTGTGGACGCCCTCATGCGACGCTGTGGCGAGGGGCCTCCTTCCCTTGAGCCCGTTCAGCAGGCGGCGACCACGTTCGACCATGCTCGTCCATGGGGCGGGCGGCATGTGGCGGCCGGCGCACACCGGCGCGACGACGAGGCCGTACGGATGCTGATCCATCCACGCCTGCAGGGCCCCCTCGATGTCGACGAGCTCCAGGCGACGCTGTTCGCGGGAGGCGTAGGCGCCTTCGAGGTACCCGAGCCGCCGGTTGCTCGCAGCGACGCCGGCGAAGGCGGTGTCATCCTCAAGCAGGCGCGCACGCACAGTCGCGTCCGAGTCCGAGAACCCACAACTCAGGTCCCACGACGTCGTCTGTGGCGGGCGCGGCGCACCCGTGAAGACCGTCCACACCTCGCACGGGTGATCGAGCACCACAGCCGAGGCGCTGAGCATGGCATCGTCCATGTGCGGCGACAGGACCAGCACGTCGCGTTCCGCGATCAGGGCGGCCAGGGAGTCAGGGGCGGACGAATCGTTCACGTGGCCATCCTCTCGCATCGCCCACGCACGCCATGGGGGTGCGGTACGCCAGAATGGCCCTGATCCGTTCGGACGACGAGGGGAAACAGGATGACGAAGACCGTGCCGGGTCTGATGCCCGACCTGGCCGCATGGCAGCAGTGGGCTGATTGCCGGCGGCGGGGTGTCGAGACGGTCCGTCGAGCCAAGGGCCGGTTCCGGCCGGTGGCGGAGCCTCGTGCCTGCCTGTGGCTGCCGCGCAGCGCCGCCACCACCCTCGTCGTCATCGACAAGGCGACGCCGAGCTGCCGGGCGGCGATCCTCGAGCCGCTGCGCCACCTGGATCTCGCTCGAACGGCGGTGCTCGCCCCACGCGACCTCGACATCGATCCGCTCGAGGGCCTCGGCGGCGCGTGGGAATCGCGGCCCTATGACGGACCCGCCGATCTGCCGGCCACGATCGGCTCCGTGCTCACACTCGGGGCCTACCTCCACTGGAGCAAGGGTGCCGTGCGCTGGGCGGAAGCACGCGACGTCACCGTGCATCTCGTCCAGCACGGTCTACTCACCCCCTGGTCGCCACCTGCACCGGCCGGAGCGCATGTGCTCGCCTGGTGCGACAGTGACGCCGAATACTGGACGCGCGGACGCCCCGACGTCACGGCCCAGGTCGTCGGATCTCAGATGTTGTGGGCAGCCTCCCACGAAGGTCGGCCACGGATGACGACAGATCGACCCGTCATGCTCGGGCAGCTGCACGGAACGGAGCTGACGCGGCGTGAGACGCTGACGACCTATCTCCACGCGAGCGCCCAGGGCGAGATGCTCTACCGACCGCACCCGAACGAGAAGGACGCCGTCTCGCGGGCCCTCCACGCCTTCATGCGGCGGCGGGGCGTCGAGTTCGCGTCGACCAGCACCGCCCTGACCGAGCTCACGCAGCCCGTCGTCTCCATCTTCTCGACAGGCACGCTCGAAGCCGCGATGCGGGGCCTGCCCGCCTGGGTCTCGGCCACCGATCCACCCCCATGGGTGCGCGACTTCTGGCGCCGATACGGCCTCGCCGAGTGGGGCGGCGAACCGACCCCGCCCTGGCCCACGCTCGACGAAGAACCCGCCGCCACGCTTGCGCGCGTGATCCGAGGAGCCTGACGATGACCGACGCGCCACCGAACGATGCCGTACCCCAGGAGTCCGCGGCCGGCCCGGGCCCCGCCCAGCCGCATCAGTTGGCGACCCAGGCGAGCCACCCCAGCGTCGCCATCGCACATGACTACCTCACGCAACGAGGAGGGGCCGAACGCGTGGTCCTGGCCATGAGCCGCGCTTTCCCCGACGCGCCGATCCACACGACGCTCTACAACCCGTCGACCACGTTCCCCGAGTTCGTCGACAAGAACATCGTCGTCTCCCCCCTCAACCGAATCGGGGTGCTGCGCCGACACCACCGGCTCGCTCTGCCCCTGCTCCCATGGGCCTCGAACCGCATGACGATCGACGCCGACGTGGTCCTGGCATCGTCGAGCGGGTGGGCTCACGGATTTCCCACGACGGGCCACAAGATCGTCTACTGTCACTCGCCCGCCCGATGGCTCTACGCCGCAGACGAGTATCTCGGCGCGGGCGGCCGCCGCAGCGTCAAGGGCGCGGCTCTCGAGGTGCTCAAGCGACCGTTGCTGGCGTGGGACGTGAAGGCTGCCGCCACGGCGGACGCCTACGTCGCCAACGCCAACGTCATCGCCACACGGATCAAGCGAGCGTACGGCTACGACGTCGCCGTCCTCCCGCCGCCGTTCGGCGTGGACGAGACAGGTCGTCGAGCCCCCATCGCCGCCGTTGCGCACTGGGGTCAGACACCGTACTTCCTCGTGGTGTCACGCCTCATGCCGTACAAGAACGTCGACGCCGTCATCGAAGCGATGCGTGGGCGCTCCGAGCGCTTGCTCGTGGTCGGCGCAGGGCCGATGGCTGAGCCTCTGCGGGCGAGCCGCCCCGACAACGTCGAGATCGTCTCCGACATCAGCGACGACGAGCTGCGCTGGGCCTACGCCCATGCTGCAGCCCTCGTCGCGGCGTCCTACGAGGACTTCGGCCTCACACCTCTCGAGGGCAATGCCTTCGGCAAACCCGTCGTCGCGTTGCGCGCCGGGGGGTACCTCGACACCGTCGTAGAGGGAGTCAACGGCGTGTTCATCGAACGGCCCGCTCCCGCCGACATCAACCGAGGAATGGACGCCGTGCGCTCCCAGCCGTGGGACCCGGACGCCATTCGTGCCCATGCCGAAGCGTTCGGCGAGCACAACTTCATCCGGAGGTTGACGGAGCTGGTCGAAGAGCGCTGAGCCGGCTCAGGCGTCGTCGTTCGCGCGGAACCGACGAGCACGGCGGCTCGGAGGCGCACCGTCGGAGTCTGACGTCGCAGGTGTGGCCTGGCGGGGGGCGCGCTCAACGTTCGCAGAGGCGCTCGGCGCCTGCGACGACTCTCCCCGCATCGGGTCGTGCCTCGTCGTGTCGAGAGGGACCCCGGCGTTGCCTCGGTCCACCTGGGGGCCCGCTGCGGGCGTCGATTCGGGTGCGTGAAGAGTGATGTCGGCGAGCTCGTGCGCCGGGGTCAGTGCGGACGCCTCGTCCGACTCGTCCGTGTGTCCGTATCCGTACCCGTAGCCGTATCCATAACCGGCTGTGGCGTAGTTGCCGGCGCCGTAGCCGTAGACCGTGGAACCCATGGATCGCGGCGGGGTCATGTTCAGGATCGAGCCGAAGTAGTGGGCTCCCACCTGATCCAGGATCTTGGTGCACAGAGCGATCTGCTCCTTGTGCGTGGTGCCGTGGTGGTAGACGACGGCCGCACCGCTGGCCGCCACCGACAGCAGACCGGCGTCCGTGACCGGGAGCAGTGGTGGCGCGTCGAGCACCACGAAGTACTCCTCCTCCAGGGCATCAATGACGGCACTCATCCGGCGCGAGCCCAGAAGTTCTGAGGGGTTCGGCGGGATGCGTCCGGACGTGATGATCGACAAGTTCTTGTGGTCGCCGGGCTGGATCGCCTGACGTAGCGAGGCCTGGCCCGTCAACACCTCCGTGAGACCCACGGCGTTGTCCACGTCGAATGTCTCGTGGATCACGGGGCGGCGGAGGTCGGTGTCCACGAGGACGACGTGCTGGCCGGCGGCAGCCAGCACGCGCGCCAGGTTGGACGCGACCGTGGACTTTCCCTCGCTCTGGACGGCCGAGGTGATCACGAGGGATCGGGGTGGCTGCTCAGCCGAGACATACCGCAGATTCGTCCGCAGCATTCGGAAGGCCTCAGACGTGCTGCCGAGCGCCCCCAGGCCTCCCCGACTCTTGGTCTGCAGGTTCTTGGCCTTCGGAATGACTCCCAGGGTGCCCACGCCGGTGACCTTCTCCAGGTCGCTGGTGTGACGAATGCGCGAGTCGAGCTGCTTGCGCAGCACGACCAGGACCGTCCCCGCGACCAGGCCCAGAAAGGCGCCGATGAGAAGGTTGACGGGCCACTTGGGTGACGTCTGCGACGCCGGCAGGCCTGCTCGTGAGAGAGGATAGGCGTCGTACACCGTCGACTTGGCGCCATTGAGGGTCTCGATGTGCTTGATCTCCTGCGAGAGAGCCGCGGGTGCCAGGTTGGCTGCTTGCTGCGCCTTGGCGGCTGAACTCGAGGATGCGGTCAGCGACAGATTCGAGGTGCCCTCAGATCCAGCGCCTGCGAGCACGAAGTCACCAGGCGAGAGGGCCCCCTTGGACAGGGCGACGACGCGGTCGGCGACACCCGATCCTGAGGCCAGCTGGGCGTACGCACCGGAACGCTGGTTGGCCAGTTGCTGGTTGACCATGGCGGCACTCGCATCATTGGAGGCGCCGGCCATGATCTGGGCCGTCGAGGTGGCCTGATACTCGACAGGCCTGGTCAGGGTGTAACCAGCGGCTACGACGATGCCGAGCAACATGCTGAGCAGCAGCAGTTTGAGGTTCGTCCGAATGATACGAACCAGGTCCAGAATGGTCACGGGTGCTCCTGTCGTCGCCCACGTTGTGCCCCCGTGGCGACGTATCACTGGTGAGAAGGGTCGGGGTCAGTCTAGGACGGCCGTCTGAATGCGGGTGCTTCAAGGCCCGGTTGCGTGTCTCACGTTTGCGCTCGAGGGGGTGGGGGTCACCCGTCGGCCTGATCGCCTGGGGTGTCATCACGCTTGGCCACGATGAGCTGGCCGACCTTGTCGCTCACGAGGCGTCGTGCCTCGACGTCGAGCTGAGCGTCGGTGACGAGCACGTCGACGCGTTCGAGGGGAGCGATGGTCGACAGCCCGACGACGCCCCACTTCGTGTGGTCGGCGACGACGATGACCTTGCGCGCCGCCGCGATGAGCAGCCGGTTCGTCTCCGCCTCGAGCAGGTTGGGCGTCGTCAGGCCCGCGTCGAGGTCGATGCCGTGGATGCCGAGGATGAGCGTGTCGACGTGGATGTCAGCGAGCATCTGGTTCGCGACGGGGCCGGCGAGGGCGTCGGACGGGGTGCGCACGCCGCCGGTGAGCACGATGTTCTGATCTTCACGCACCGGGTCGTAGAGCAGCTCCGCGACTCGGGGGGAGTTCGTCACGACCGTCAGCCGCTTGACGGGCCGCAGTTCGACGGCGACGGCGTAGGCCGTCGTCCCCGCGCTGACCGCGATCGTCTGGCCGTTGCCGATGAGGCTCGCGGCAGTCCGGGCGATCTCCGACTTCTGCACGGGGTTCATCGCCGACTTCACCCAGAAGCCAGGCTCGTCGATGGGGTGATCCCCGACGGCCGTCGCGCCGCCGTGCACCTTGAGTACGAGACCCTTGCCGGCGAGGAACTCGATGTCACGACGGATCGTCATGTCGGAGACACCGAGCCGTTCGACGAGGTCGCTGACGCGCACCCCACCGTCGTCCTCGATGCCGTGCAGGATCGCTTCCTGACGCTGACGTGCGAGCATCCACCCTCCCGATGGTCCGGGGCGCAGCGCGCCCCGCTCGTGCTCGACCGCGGCTCGGAGCGTTCGGTCGATTCAACAGAAACCAACATAGACGCAAGTGCGAACCTGTGCGTCGATGCCCGCCCCTCAGGCGGGCGTGAGCCCGCGCCGCAGCCGGCCGGCGTCACCCCTCGAGCCGCCGCGGTGGAGGGTACGTCGACGATCCGAACGCGCGCGGACGCGCCGGCGGTGTCAGAATGGGGCACATGTCCGACAACACCTCACCCCTCGTGGCGGGCCAGACCCGCCCGCACATCCTGTCCGGAATGCAGCCGACGTCCGACTCGCTGCATCTCGGCAACTACCTCGGTGCGCAGATCAACTGGGTGAGGATGCAGGAGGGGTTCACGCCGTACTTCTGCGTCGTCGACCTGCACGCTCTCACCGTCAGCCCCGACCCGGCGCTGCTGCGTGAACGCTCCTACGCGACGGCTGCGCAATACCTCGCGGGCGGCGTCGACCCGGCGCGCTCGGCCGTCTTCGTCCAGAGCCACGTGCGTGAGCACGCCGAACTGGCGTGGGTGCTCAACTGCATCACCGGTTTCGGCGAGGCCGGGCGCATGACGCAGTTCAAGGACAAGGCCGGCAAGCGCGGCAACGACAACACGAGCGTCGGGCTGTTCACCTACCCGATCCTCATGGCCGCGGACATCCTGCTCTACGACGCGCAGTACGTGCCGGTGGGGGAGGACCAGCGTCAGCACCTCGAGCTGACCCGCAACCTCGCGCAGCGCTTCAACTCCCGTTTCGGCGAGACGTTCGTCGTGCCCGAGCCGTACATCCCGGAGGGCACGGCGAGGGTGATGTCGCTGCAGGATCCGACGAAGAAGATGAGCAAGTCGGACGAGAACGCGAACGCCTCGATCAACATGCTCGACGAGACGAAGAAGAACACGAAGAAGATCAAGTCGGCCGTCACCGACCTCGACAACTTCGTGGCGTTCGACGTCGAGAACAAGCCGGGCATCGCGAACCTGCTGCGCATCCACTCGGCCATCTCGGGCGAGTCGATCGAAACCCTCGTCGAACGTTTCGCCGGGGAGAACCGGTACGGCGCGCTCAAGACCGAGGTGGCCGAGGTGGTCGCCTCCGTCCAGGGCCCCTTCCGTGAGCGCTACCTCGAATTCATGGCTGACCGCGGCGAGCTCGACCGCATCCTCGCCGACGGTGCGGCCCGCGCGCGCGAGATCGCCGCGCCGACGCTCGCCCGCGCCTACGACGCCGTCGGCCTGGTGCCGGCGACGCGCTGAGCGGGACGGATCGTGCGCACCGTCGGCGTCAGCATCGCCGTCCCCGAGCCGTACTTCTCGCAGCTGCGCGAGATGCGTCGCGCCGCGGGCGACCCCCAGGCTGACGCGGTGCCGCCGCACGTCACGCTCATGCCGCCGACGGAGGTGGCGGACGGGCTGATCCCCGCGTTCACCACTCACCTGCACGACGTGGCGCGCGACTTCGCGCCCTTCGACATGATCCTGCGCGGCACCGGCACGTTCCGGCCCACCTCTCCGGTCGTCTTCGTCCAGCTCGCGCAGGGCGTCGACTCGTGTGAGCAGCTGGAATCGGCGGTGCGCAGCGGACCCATCGGCCGCGACCTCGAGTTCCGCTACCACCCTCACGTGACGATCGCCCACCACGTCGACGACGGCGCCTTGACGCATGCCTTCGAGGTGAACAAGCACTACGAGGCGGCGTTCACGGTGAGCGAGTTCCACCTCTACTTCCAGGAGGATGACGGCGTGTGGTCTCCCGTCGAGGCGTTCCCGCTCCAGGGCTGAGACGCCTGCCACCACCCACTACCCTCCCAGCGTCCACTTAGGTAGCCCTAAGGCTTGTGTGTTATGTCACGATTTGCTTGCGGGGGGAACACCTGGCCGCGGGAGCCGTGCTCCGACGGCGTAAAGTGCCTTCCGTGGCAACGAATACTCTCCCCGCGAAGCGGACTGGCAAGGCTGGGAGCACCCTCTTCCTGAAGACGCTGATGGCGGGCTCAGGACTCTTCTTTGTGCTCTTCGTTCTTGGGCATATGTACGGCAACCTGAAGCTCCTGTGGGGCGAGGAGTCGTTCAACACCTATGCCCATCACCTGCGCACGATCGGCGAGCCCATGCTCCCGCATCGTGGGCTCCTGTACATCATCGAGGTCCTCCTCGTCCTCGCGCTCATCGCGCACGTCTACTCGGCGCTCAAGCTGTGGCAGCGCGCAGGCGCGGCTCGTTCGCAGCGGTACGCCGTGAAGAAGACCCAGGTGGGTCTCGGTGGTCACGCCACCAAGGCGATGCGTTGGGGCGGGCTGTTCCTCCTGCTGTTCGTCATCTTCCACCTGATCCAGTTCACGCTGCCGAAGGTGAACTTCAACGGTGACCAGACGGACAACCCGTACTGGCTCGTGCACGACAGCTTCCGTCTGTGGTGGGTCGCGCTCATCTACATCCTCGCGATGATCGCCCTCGGCATGCACCTCATGCACGGCATCTGGAGCGCGGCTCAGACGCTCGGGTGCACCGGGTCCCCGTCGGCCCGCAGGAAGGCCAAGCTCGTGGCGCACCTGACGGCCGCCGTCATCGCCGTCGGCTTCCTCATCCCGCCGCTCGCCGTCCTCTTCCACCTCATCTGACAGGAGACAAGACACCATGAGTACTCCCATGGGTGAAACGGCGCAGAGCGGCTCCGGCGACACGCCGACCGCGACCCAGGAGAAGGGCGGGCGCAACGACGCCCACGCCTTCTTCACCGAGGGCGCGCCGATCAAGGACACCAAGGCTCCCGACGTCGACATCGCGCAGATGTGGACGCAGCACAAGTTCGACGACAAGCTCGTCAACCCCTCGAACCGTCGCAAGCTCGAGGTCATCATCGTCGGCACCGGTCTCGCCGGCGCCTCGGCCGCCGCGACGATGGGTGAGGCCGGGTACAACGTCAAGACGTTCTTCTACCAGGACTCGGCCCGTCGCGCGCACTCGATCGCCGCGCAGGGCGGTATCAACGCCGCGAAGAACTACAACGACGACGGTGACTCCACGTACCGCCTCTTCTACGACACGGTCAAGGGCGGCGACTACCGCAGCCGCGAGACCAACGTCTACCGCCTCGCCGAGGTCAGCACGAACATCATCGACCAGTGCGTCGCCCAGGGTGTTCCGTTCGCGCGTGAGTACGGCGGCTACCTCGACAACCGTTCGTTCGGTGGTGTGCAGGTCGCGCGTACGTTCTACGCCGCGGGTCAGACGGGCCAGCAGCTGCTCATCGGCGCCTACCAGGCCATGGAGCGCCAGGTCGCGAAGGGCACCGTCAAGGAGTACAAGCGCCACGAGATGCTCGAGGTGATCATCAAGGACGGTCGTGCGCGCGGCATCATCACGCGTGACATGGTCACCGGCGCCATCGACACCCACCTCGCCGACGTCGTCGTCCTCGCGACGGGTGGCTACGGCAACGTGTTCTTCCTGTCGACGAACGCGATGGGCTGCAACGTCACCGCGACGTGGCGTGCGCACAAGAAGGGTGCCTACTTCGGCAACCCGTGCTACACGCAGATCCACCCGACCTGCATCCCCGTCTCCGGCGACCACCAGTCGAAGCTGACGCTGATGTCGGAGTCGCTGCGCAACGACGGCCGCATCTGGGTGCCGAAGAACGCAGCCGACTGCGACAAGGACCCGCGCGACATCCCCGAGGAGGCGCGCGACTACTACCTCGAGCGCATCTACCCGGCGTTCGGAAACCTCGTGCCGCGTGACATCGCGTCGCGTCAGGCGAAGAACATGTGTGACGAGGGCCGCGGCGTCGGCCCGCTCGTCGACGAGGTCGACGAGCACGGCAACAAGCGCCAGATGCGTCGCGGTGTCTACCTCGACTTCACCGCCGCCATGGAGCGCATGGGTGAGGCGGCCGTCAAGGAGAAGTACGGCAACCTGTTCGACATGTACGCCCGCATCACCGGTGAGGACCCGTACAAGACGCCGATGCGCATCTACCCGGCTGTGCACTACACGATGGGTGGCCTGTGGGTCGACTACGACCTCGAGACCTCCATCACCGGTCTGTACTGCACGGGCGAGGCGAACTTCTCGGACCACGGTGCGAACCGTCTGGGCGCCAGCTCGCTCATGCAGTGCCTCGCGGACGGCTACTTCGTCCTGCCGAACACGATCCGCAACTACCTCGCCGAGGGTCCGTTCGAGAAGGTCGACGAGAACGACCCGGCCGTCGTCGAGGCGCGTCGCTCGGTCGAGGAGCGCATCAACAAGTTCCTCTCCATCAACGGCACCCGCACGGTCGACAGCTTCCACAAGGAGCTCGGCCGCATCATGTGGGAGTACTGCGGCATGGAGCGCTCAGAGGCCGGCCTGACGAAGGCCATCGGTCTCATCCGCGAGCTCAAGAAGGAGTTCTGGAGCAACGTCAAGGTGCTCGGCGCTGCCGACACCCTCAACCAGTCGCTCGAGAAGGCCGGTCGTGTGGCCGACTTCATCGAGCTGGGCGAGCTCATGTGCATCGACGCGCTGCACCGCCGCGAATCGTGTGGTGGTCACTTCCGCGCCGAGAGCCAGACCGAGGACGGCGAGGCGCTGCGTCACGACGACGAGTTCGCCTACGTCGCTGCCTGGGAGTACGGCCAGGACGGCCTCGTGTCCGAGGACGCGGCCAACTCGCCCGTCCTGCACAAGGAAGACCTCGTCTACAAGTTCATCGAACTGAAGCAGCGGAGCTACAAGTGAACCTCACCCTCAAGATCTGGCGTCAGGACAACGCGGCCGCCGCTGGGCGTTTCGAGACCTACCCGGTCAGTGACATCAGCGACGACATGTCGTTCCTCGAGATGCTCGACGTGCTCAACGAGCAGCTGCAGGCCGACGGCATCGAGCCGATCGCGTTCGACTCCGACTGCCGTGAAGGCATCTGCGGCATGTGCGGTCTCATGATCTCGGGCATGGCGCACGGCCCCGAGGTCACGACGACCTGCCAGCTGCACATGCGCTCGTTCAAGGACGGCGACGAGATCACCGTCGAGCCGTGGCGCGCGGACGCGTTCCCGGTCGTGCGTGACCTCGTCGTCGATCGCAGCGCGTTCGACCGCATCATCCAGTCGGGCGGGTACATCTCCGTCAACACGGGCGCTGCACCGGAGGCTCACAGCCAGCTCGTGCCGAAGGATCACGCGGACCGTGCGTTCGAGACGGCGAAGTGCATCGGCTGCGGTGCCTGCGTCGCGGCGTGCCCGAACGCCTCGGGCATGCTCTTCCTCGGTGCGAAGATCACGCACCTCGGGGAGCTGCCGCAGGGCCAGCCGGAGCGCGACGCCCGCGTCGTGTCGATGGTCAACACGCACGACCACGAGGGCTTCGGTGGCTGCACCAACATCGGTGAGTGCGCCGAGGCCTGCCCGAAGGAGATCCCGCTGGACGTCATCAGCCAGCTGAACGCCGACTTCCGGACAGCCAGGTCGCGTCACTGACGATCGCCATCTAGTGTCGCGCGTCATTAAT
>NZ_AEIQ01000050.1:0-652 GCF_000152185.1 Dermacoccus sp. Ellin185
GTAGCTCAGTGCACTGCCAAGGTTTTCGTGCTTGAGTAGCGTCGCGTGGTAAAAACTGGCCAGCATTGGCTCACAGTCCGCCAGCGTTCTGGCTTCGGCTTTAATATTGTTCCAGACAATTTCCAGTTCTTCACACGACATTGCTTACTCCACACGATGAGATAATGACCGGCCCGTTCTGCGCGGGCCGGGTCATAGCGGTAACAAAGGTTCCCTGGGGTTAGTGGCTGCTGCGCTCGTCCTTGCGTGCACGACCTAGTAAAGTCAATGCTGCCTCGCGCGCGTTTTTTCCGCAATATAATACTTGATAAATTTCCTCGGTTATTGGCATTTCAACGCCGAAGCGATGCGCCAGTTCGCGGACTTCTTTCGTATTGCGGTAGCCTTCCACCACCTGACCAATCTTCTCCTGCGCGCTTTGTACATCCATGCCCTGACCGAGCATCATGCCAAAACGGCGGTTACGCGACTGGTTGTCGGTACAGGTAAGCACCAGATCGCCAAGCCCCGCCATGCCCATAAAGGTGGCAGGGTCGGCACCCAGCGCCGCACCAAGACGCGACATTTCAGCCAGCCCACGGGTGATCAGCGCCGTACGCGCATTCGCACCAAAACCGATACCGTCGGACATCCCCGCACCAATGGCAATAAC
>NZ_AEIQ01000049.1:0-5150 GCF_000152185.1 Dermacoccus sp. Ellin185
TCCCGCGCGGGCGCGGGGTTGCGCACCCGCTGGTGCTCGTCCTGACCAGACAGGCTGGCCGGGCGTGTTGATCATGTCGGGCCAGTGCGCGACCGGTGGCGGCGCCCGTCGACGCGTCGGGAGGGTGCCAAAGGCGATACGCCGCCTTCGTCTCGAGGTGCGCGGACCGAGCGCCCACGCTCCGTCAGGTTGTGACCCGTCAGGTCATCACCTGCCCGACGCGCCCGGCAGAAAACGTCAGTGTGACCGCCAACCAAGCGCCACGCCGGGCAGCCTCGAGAACCGTCACGGCGGAGGCGGCGAGAATCGTCGCTGAGCGCCTCCGGAACCGGGCCTGTCCGCTCGTCCCGAAGCAGGGTGCGCCCCGGCGCCCTGCGCAGCGGCCCGGGCGGGCAAGATGGGGGCATGACCGAGGTGCGCATGGATTACGACGGTGAAGGTCTCGACGAGTCGCAGTTGCCCGCGGCGCCGCTCGAGCTGATCGAGGCATGGGTGCGCGAGGCACGCGAACGCCAGAATGCCCAAGGCGACGTGCCCGAGCCAGAGGCCATCAGCATCGCGACGGCCGACGCCGCCGGCGCGCCGCACGTGCGGACCGTCCTCATGCGCTACCTCGGGGCCGACGGCCCCGGTTTCTACACGAACCTCGAATCGGCCAAGGGCCGTGACATCGCCGAGAACGACCAGATCGCCGGGGCGCTCACGTGGCCGCTGATGTTTCGCGCGATCCGCTTCACCGGTAGCGCCGTCGAGCTGCCTCGTGACGTCGTGCGCGCCTACTTCGACTCGCGCCCGTATGGTTCGCGCGTCGGGGCGTGGGTGTCGAAGCAGTCGCGGCCGCTGACGAGCCGCGCCGAGCTCGAGACCGCCAACGCCGAGATGACGGCCCGTTACCCCGACACCGGCGGCGCCGACGACGTCCCCCTGCCCGACTTCTGGGGCGGCTACCGCATCAACTGCGACGAGATCGAGTTCTGGGCGGGGCGCCGTTCCCGGCTGCACGACCGCCTCGTCTACGTGCGCGTCGGCGACGGCGACCTCGACGACCCGTCAGCCTGGCGCATCGAACGTCGCTGGCCCTGAGCCGTCGACGTGTGCAAATCGCAGATGGGGACGCGATTCGCCGGGGTGGACGCCGTTCGCAGATGGGGCGAGATTCGCGAATGTGGACGAAAATCGCCGATGGATACGAGTGGGGCGTCGCCGGCATGGCGAGGCGGGGCGGCGACGCGTGGCAGTGATGCGTCTCGAGGCCGCCCGCGAATCTGCCGTCGCTGATTCGCCGGCCCGCAAAACCGGAGCGGACGGCGTCACCACCTAGCGTGGAGGTATGACTGACTCGTCCACGCCGACACCCCACGACCCGTCGACCGATCGTGCCCTGGCAGCACTCGACGCGCAGGACGAAGGAGCTACCGCGACGCTCGACTCCCAGGCTGACGCTGCCGCGATGACGTCGGCCGCGCGGGACGTGCAGGCTGATCGTGCTGCCACGTCCGGCGTCTCTCAGGTGGACGGGCGCGTCGAACCCTCGACGGCGACGCGGTTGTCGCGCGAGACGACGACGGCTCTCGACCGCATCGCCCTCGACGCTCAGCGCTCGGGTCGCGTGCCGGGCCTCGCCGCCGGGGTGGCGCGACGCGGGACGCTGCTGTGGCACAACGGTTTCGGGGCGGCGCACCTCGGCCAGAACGTCGGCGCGGAGCGCGTCGGGCAGACTGCGCCCGACGAGAACACGCGCTTCCAGATCGCGTCGAACACGAAGACGTTCGTGGCGGTGACGATCATGGCCCTGCGCGACGAGGGCAAGCTCGACATCGACGCTCCGGCCCGCGACATCATTGACACCATTACCGCCGATTCGCCGCTAGCGCGCATGACGCCGCGTCAGTTCATGTCGCACAGCTCCGGCATCCAGCGCGAGGCCGTCGGCGACGTGTTCGACACGCTCGTCATGCCGGGTCGCGACGAGTTCCTCGCGAGCCTCGCCCACAGCGAACGCGTCTTGCCCGCTCACACGCGTTTCCACTACTCGAACCTCGGGTACGCGCTGCTCGGCGAGATGATCAATCGTCTCGACGGTGGCGACTGGTTCGCTAGCGTGCAGCGTCGGCTCCTCGACCCACTCGGCATGACGTCGACAACTCTCGGCCACCCGGGCGGCGTCGACACCGATCCGCATGCTGCGGGCACCTATTTCGTGCCGCCGTACAGCGACGTCCCCGTCGACGAACCCGTCTTCGACTCGCGCGCCATCGCGCCGGCCGCGGGCATGGTCTCGAGTGTGCGCGACATGGCGCGTTGGGGAGGTTTCGTCGCGAACCCCGACCCCGCGATCCTCTCCGCCGACACGCTCGAGGAGATGTGTCAGCCGCAGATCGTCGCCGACGTCGATCGCTGGGGCGCCGCATGGGGTCTCGGGTTCATGCTGCTGCGCCGTGACGATCGCATCTGGGTCGGCCACACCGGCGGTTGGCCGGGCGCGATCACCGGCGTCTTCACGCACCGCGAGAGCGCGACGACGGGCGTCGCTCTCATGAACGCGACGCACACCCCCGATCCCGCGGCCCTCGCCACGGACCTCGCGAGCGCCGTCCAGGAGCGCGAACCCGAGCTGCCCGCAGCCTGGACGCCCGGGATCACCGTGCCCCCGGAGTTCGTCCCGCTGCTCGGGGTGTGGTTCTCGGAGGGGACGCAGTTCACGTTCGTCGTCGAGGGCGGCACGCTCAAGGCTCGCGTCGAGGGGTTGCCCGAGTGGAAGGCGCCGGCCGTCTTCGAGCGCGTCGACGAAGACCGCTACCGCACCGTCGCGGGTCGCGAGCGCGGCGAATGGCTCGTCATCACCCGCGACGCCGACGGTTCCGTCACCCAACTCAACTGGGCCACATACCGCTTCACGCGCGAGCCGGCCGCGTTCGGCGAATGGCTCTGACAGCGCGTTGCGAAGCTCACAGCATCTTCACAGCCCTGGCTTCCCGATTTAACTTTCAATGATGGGGGGAGCGGGTGTAGCGTCTCGTCACGAAGCGCGCCGCACTCCCTCCCCCCTGGCGGCTGCGCTTCACCCCGAGGCCGCAGCGCTCTTCGTGAGCGCGCGCCTCGGGTTCTTCTCTTTCGGCCCCCTTGCCTTCGCGGCTCGCCCGGCCTCACCCCTGCCGACGTCGCTCCCTTGACGAACATCGCTCTGACGAACACCTCCGAGGCACTGCCCGTCGCGCCTGCTCATTCCGGCGGTCCGCTCGAGGCGATCCGTTCGCGCGACTGATGCTCCGAGCCTCGCCCCACCGACGCCGGTATCGCGAGCACCCGTGCGCGGCGGCGCCGGAGGTGGCACTCTTGTCGTCGTGACTGACCTGATCGACACCACCGAGATGTATCTGCGCACCATCTATGACCTCGAAGAAGAGGGCATCCCCCCGTTGCGCGCCCGCATCGCGGAGCGCCTCGGCCACTCCGGGCCCACGGTGTCGCAGACGGTCGCGCGCATGGAGCGCGACGGTCTGCTCCACGTCGCGAACTCCCGGCGCATCGAACTGACACCCGAGGGGCGCCTGCTCGCGACTCGCGTCATGCGCAAGCATCGCCTCGCGGAGCGGTTGCTCGTCGACGTCATCGGCCTCGAGCTCGAGTACGTCCACGACGAGGCGTGCCGGTGGGAGCACGTCATGAGCGAGCGCGTCGAGCGCAAGATCCTCGAGCTCATCGTCGACAAGGGCCTGTCCCCGTACGGCAACCCGATTCCCGGGCTGGACGAGCTCGGCTGGGGCGAGGCGCCGGAGGGTTTCCGTGACGGCGTGCAGTCGCTCGTCGAGGTGGCCGGCAGCGAGTCGCTGCGCGTGGTGGTGCGCCGCATCGGCGAGCCCGCGCAAGCGGACGCCGAGTCTCTCGCGGTGCTGACGAGCGTCGGGCTGAGCCCCGGGGTGGCCCTCGACGTGCGTGCTGACGGCGACCGCGTCCACGCGGCCGTCGCCGATCGGCCTGACGACGCCGTGTCGCTGCCCGAGGACATCGCCTCGCACGTATTCGTGTCCGTGACGGGTCAGCAGGCCTGAGGTTGCATGTGATGTTCATCACGAGCACACTCTGTAACGGATTCTGAACCTCCGCTGGTGGCGCGACGAACGGGGCCTGAGACGGGTGCTCGATGCCGAAATGACGCCTATCTCGCCGGTTCCTGATTCACCGTCGTCGTGACTGATTCGTTACCGTCTTACCTGGTTCGACAACGAACACTCGCGTGCCGAACACGCCGAGCCCTGCCTGCGGCGCGCGAGTCATGTCAGCTACACCACCTGGCAGGGGTGGGGGACCCACTTCTTCGTTCCTGATCCGCGAAGCGCAGATCAAGAACTCGGGGTGAAGCTCGCGTCGCACGCACGAAGCGCCGAGAGCCGGGCCGAGCAACAGGTCCGAACCCGACAGCTCACCTCACAGGCGTTCGAGAGGTTGCACATTGTCCATCAAGAACACGCCGGGCCCGCTGCGTCCTGTGAAGCAGACGCGCACCCTGGCCATGCTCACCACGACCGTCGCCGTCTCCGGTGGTCTGGTCGCTGGTCTCGGCATCACGCAGAGCGCCGGTGCGGCCCCTGAGTCGGGCGCCGTTCACGAGGCCGCGGCTGCCGCCACGACACCCCTCGAGCTCAAGACCGTCACGCCGGCCAAGAAGCTCGTCGTCGCCCCGAAGGCCGCCCCGAAGCCCGCCGCCAAGGCCGCCCCGAAGCCCGCCGCCAAGGCCGCCGCGAAGCCCGCCGCCGCGAAGAAGTCGACGCGCGCGACGTCGCAGGCGCTGAAGCAGGTGTCGCGCTCGCAGGCCCGCAGTGCGCTGACGTCGGCCTCCGTGAAGCCCGTCAGGGCCGAGCGCAAGGCGAAGATCGCCGAGCCGGCGCAGCGTCGCTCGATCGTCGTCAAGAAGCGCACCGCGCCCGCCGCGTCGCAGTCGACGAACACCCACCGCGCCGCGTCGCAGTCGACGAACACCCACCGCGCCGCGTCGCAGTCGACGAACACCCACCGCGCCGCGTCGCAGTCGACGAACACCCACCGCGCCGCGTCGCAGTCGACGAACACCCACCGCGCCGCGTCGCAGTCGACGAACACCCACCGCGCCGCGTCGCAGTCGACGAACACCCACCGCGCCGCGTCGCAGT
>NZ_AEIQ01000048.1:0-20644 GCF_000152185.1 Dermacoccus sp. Ellin185
GGCCCGCGCCGCCGCGATGCCCGTCGACGCGGCGTCGCTCGTGTGCCCGGGCGGCGAGGGCAAGGACGCGGCGACGCTGGCGCTCGCGTCGGCGCCGATGCAGCTGTCGTCGATGCTCGGCGGCGGGGGGCAGCTGCAGGTGAACGAGGCGGGTCACAGCTCAGCCGTGACGCTCGCGCGCGGCCACAGCATGACCCGCACCTGGAAGAACGGGCCCCTCGACGTCGTCGCGCGAGGCGCCTCGGCGCCCGGCATCACGGCAACGCAGTTCCACGAGGCGAACGGCGCCGTGAGCGCGCAGGCCTGCACCCAGGCCACGGCCGAGGCGTGGATTCCGGTGGGGGACAAGCAACCCGGCAGGCTGCTCACCGTCACCCTCGTCAACCCGGGCGCACGCGCGGTGTCCGTCGACGTCGACGTCCGCGCGGCTGACGGCGCGCTCGACTCCGCCGCGATCGCCGACAAGGCCGTGCCCGCGCATGGACGCGTCAGCGTCAACATCCCCGCGGACGCTCTCGCGCACGCTGCGGTCGTCGTTCACGTCCGTAGTGAGGACGGTGCGGTCGTCGCGAGTGTCCGCGACCGCGTCGGCGAAACCGAGCGCAAGGGCGACGACGTCGCCGCCCAGTACGCACCGCCCGCGCCGGTGCAGGAGATGCCCGGCGTGCCGGTCGTCGACCGCTCCGTACGTGTGCGTCTCGCGGCGCCAGGCTCCCGCGCGGCCGTCGTGCGCCTCCAGGCGTCCGGGAAGGACGCCGGTGACGTGAGTGAACGCGTCGTGACGGTGCCCGTCGGGCGCAGCCTCGACGTCACGCTCGACGGCATCGACGACGACGTCGCCGCGGTGCGCGCGAGCTCGCAGGAGAACATCATCGCCTCCGCCTTTGCGTCCTCGGCGTCCAAGAAATCGCGCGACTTCACCTGGGTGCCCGCCGCCCCGGCGCTTGATGCCGCAGCCGGTGCCAGTCTCGACGGGGCGCGCCACGCCGGCCGACTCGTCGTCATGGGCGAAGGGAGGGCGACGTCGGTGACGCTCGTCGTCAGCGATCCGTCCGGGAAAGCGACGCGCCGACGTCTCGACGTCCCGGCGAACGGCTGGGCGAGTGTGGACGTGCCGAAGAACGCCACGGTGTGGCTGCTGCGAGATGACGGATCAGCGGACGCCGCGCCCGTCCACGCCGCGGTGCTCGTCCGCGATGTGGGCGCCGATCAGCCGGTGACGAGCGTGCCGCTCGTGCCGACGCCGTGGCTGCGCGCGCCGGTCGAAGTCACCCAGCGCTGAGGCGCGAACCGCCGAGCCGCAGCAACTCACTCCCGAGCTTCCCCGACACCGAACCACGCCGCCGCCTGAACGCGGCGCGGCGTCCTACCGGTAGGTCAGTGTTCTTCGGCCGAGAGCCACTGCGCGTAGGTGCGTCCACCGATCTGTGTCTGCTCGCTCGGCAGATGCGCGCCGCGGGTGAAGGCGCGCATCGTCACCCCGATCGTCGGCAGCGGGGCCGTGCACGGCGCGCGTCGGCGATCGAGGTGTGCGGTGAGCGTCGCGATGTCGGCGAGGGTGAACGTCTCCGGCCCGGCGAGCTCCATCGGCGTGGGCAGGCTCGTGAGCAGCGACGCCACGTCGACGAGTTTCGTCGCCACCCAGCGCGGGTCGACGGGGCTCACCTCGATGTCCTCGACGGCGCCCAGGGCGCGAGCGCCCGCGCCGCGCACGAGCTGCGCGACGAACGGATGGAACTGGGTGGCGCGCACGATGCTCGCGCGACCGTGCCAGGCCTCGACGACGTTCTCGGCGTCGGCCTTCGCCCGGTAGTAGGGGTAGGGGTTCTCGAAGCAGCCGACGATCGAGACGTGGACGAGGTGCGCGCTCGGTGCCCACGCGTCGAGCGCGTCGACGAGGCGTCTCGTGCCCTCGACGTCGACGCGGCGCGCGTCCTTCGGGTTGCCTGCGCAGTGGATGACGGCCTCGACGCCGTCGAGCGCCGCGTCGAGCCCGGCGCCGGTGCCGAGGTCGCCGGTGACGTGCTCGAGGCGCGCCGGGATGCCGGCCGCCGCCTCGGGCAGGTCGACGTCGCGTCGGTGCGTCAGCGCGCGCACGGGGATGGAGGAGGTGAGCAGCTCCTCGACGACGCAGCGCCCGAGCACCCCCGACGCGCCCGTCACGAGCACGGGTGCGCGCCCGGCGACGAGGATGTCGGCGGGCAGCAGCGGGGCGGCGGTGGGCGTCAATCTCATTGGTCGTCCTCGTCGAGTTCGCGCCCGAGCAGGGCCGCGATTTGGGTGGTGACGACGTGCTCGACGAGCAGGTCGCGTTCGTACAGGTCGGCGGAGCGCGTCTGGATCGGCAGGCGATAAATCACCATGCGCGCGCGGTGCTTGCCCTCGGCTGGGAAGGCGCGCCCGAGCGGCACGGCGTCCTCCCACGCGCTCGGATCGGACGGCGGCACCTCCTCGACGCCGATCTCGATGTGCTCCAGGCTCTCGCCCCAACGCGCCTCGAGCCGTTCGACGCTGCGCAGCACCGCCTCGTCGAACGAGCGCGCCCGCGACAGCATCGACGGCGTGGGCGGCCACGCGAGCGGCCCACGATGGCGGCGCCCGTGACGATCGCGCCGCGTCGGGGCGTCCCCGCGCGGCGCGCGTGGGGTGGGGCGAGGAGTCACCCGGCGAGCCTAACGTGGTGCCCGCCGTGGCGTACCCTTGTGCCTCGTGACGTTGATGCGACAGTGTTCCCGATCGGCCTGCTCCCAGCCCGCCGTGGCCACGCTGACGTACGTCTACGCCGATTCGACGGTCGTGCTCGGCCCGCTCGCGACATACGCGGAGCCGCACACCTACGACCTGTGCGCCGACCACGCGACGCGCCTCACCGCGCCGCGCGGGTGGGACATCGTCCGCCTCGTCGTCGACATGACGCCGCCCGAGCCGACGCCCGACGATCTCGTCGCGCTCGCCGAGGCCGTGCGTCAGGCGGCGGTACGCCCGGCGCCGGGGGAGCCCGAGCCGACGCGCCGTTCGACGCGCAGCGTCGCCGCGAGTGACCCGACGCTGCTGTCGGCGACGGAGCGCCGCCGTCACCTTCGGGTGCTGCCCGGTCAGACGCCCGCGGACGCGCTCTCTGACGCTTCCGATGACGACGACGCCGACGGGGGCCGGTTCGACAGGCCCTTCGACGGTCGGGAAGGGCCCTCGCGCCGGTAGAGTGAACGTCGTGACTGCACCCGCGCTCAACGACTTCATCAAGGCCTACGACGTGCGTGGCCTCGTGCCCGACCAGCTCTCCCCGCGCGTCGCCCGCGAGCTCGGCGCCGCGTTCGCGCAGGTTGTCGTGCGCCCCGAGGGCGCGAACGCCATCGTCGTCGGGCACGACATGCGCCCGAGTTCTCCAGAGCTGTCGCGCGCGTTCGCCGACGGCGCCGCCGCGTACGGCGTCGACGTCACCCTCATCGGGCTGTGCTCGACTGACGGGCTCTACTTCGCCTCCGGTGCGCTCGATCTGCCGGGCGCGATGTTCACCGCGAGCCACAACCCGGCGCAGTACAACGGCATCAAGCTGTGCCGCGCGGGCGCTCGCCCCGTCTCCCTCGAGACCGGTCTCGCCGAGATCCGCGACCTCGCGCAATGGGCGCTCGATCGCGGTCAGGGTGTGCCGTTCGACGGCCCGGCGGGCAGCGTCACCGAGCGCGAGATGCTGCGCGAGTACGCCGAGTTCCTGCGCGGTCTCGTCGACCTGTCGGGCGGACGCCCGCTCAAGGTCGTCGTCGACGCGGGCAACGGCATGGGCGGCCACACCGTCCCGGCCGTGCTCGGCACCGACGCGGGCCTGGCGCAGCTGCCGCTCGACATCGTCCCGCTGTACTTCGAGCTCGACGGCACGTTCCCCAACCACGAGGCCAACCCGCTCGAGCCGGCCAACCTCGTCGACCTGCAGCAGGCCGTCGTCGAGCACGGTGCCGACATCGGCCTCGCCTTCGACGGCGATGCCGACCGCTGCTTCGTCATCGACGAACGCGGCCAGCCCGTCACGCCGTCCGCGGTGACGGCGCTCGTCGCGGAGCGCGAGATCGCGAAGGAGGTCGCGCGGGGGGCCGCAGCGGCCGACGTCAAGGTCGTCGCGAACCTCATCTCGAGCCGCGCCGTCGGCGAGGTCATCGCCGAGAACGGCGCACAGCCGGTGCGCACGCGCGTCGGGCACTCGTTCATCAAGGCGCAGATGGCCGAGCACGACGCCGTCTTCGGTGGCGAGCACAGCGCGCACTACTACTTCCGCGACTTCTGGTTCGCCGACACCGGCATGCTCGCCGCGATGCACGTGCTCGCGGCGCTGGGGGAGCGGGACGCACCGTTGTCGCAGCTCGTCGCCGCGTATGCGCGCTACGAGGCGTCGGGGGAGATCAACTCGACGGTGAGCGACGCCGCCGCGGCCACGGGCCGCGTGCGCACGTGGGTCGCGTCGCAGGGCGAGTTCACCGAGGACGCGCTCGACGGCGTGACGTTCGTCCACGAGGGCGCGGGGGAGAGCGATCCGATGTGGTGGCTCAACCTGCGCGCGTCCAACACCGAGCCGCTGCTGCGCCTCAACGTCGAGGCCGCCGACACCGCCACCATGGAGCGCGTGCGCGACGCCGCGCTCGCCGCCGTCCGCGAAGGAGAAGCTCAGTGAACGACGACAAGAGCCGCCGGCCCCTGACGATCGACCCGTGGCTGCGCGAGATCCTGCGCTGCCCCGTCACCGGCACCGAGCTGGAGGACGCGAGTGACGCCTCGGGCGCGCCCGTCCTCGTCAGCACCGGGGTCGACGCAGAACGCGGCGGGCGCCTGCAGTACCCGATACGCGACGGCATCCCCGTCCTGCTCGCCGACGACGCAAGCGTGCTGCCCGCCTGACGCTCGCGCGCGGTCATCGACCGCGCGGCCCGCGAACACGCTCGACGTGAGCAACGACGGCGGCGTCGCCGCGCCCCGAATGTCTGAGACGAACCCCCGAGCCGAGGAGAAGTCATGGCCCATCTCGACGAGAGCTGGCTCGACGACGCCGGCCACCTCGAACGTTGCGACTCACGCGGATCGCTGCGTGCGCTCGCCACGGCGGGCGCGCAGGTGCGTGAGGCCCTGACGCTCGCGCGCGAAGCGGGCATCGACGACGTCGCCGGGTACGAACGACCGCGTTCGGTTCTCGTAGGGGCGCTCGGCGGGTCGGAGCGCGTCGGCGATGTGTTGCAGACTCTCGCGCAGCCGAGTTCGCCGGTGCCCGTCATGACGCGGCGCGACGTGCCGCTGCCCGGTTGGGTCGGGCCGCTCGACCTCGTCATCGCGGTCTCCTTGTCCGGGCGCGCTGAGGGGCCGCTCGCACTCGCTGCGGAGGCGGCACGGCGGGGCGCGTCGCTACTGACGGTCGGTGCCGACGACTCGCCGCTCGCCGACGTCTGTGCCCGCGCTCGCGGCGTGCACATCGGTGTCGGCCGCGGGCGGGTCTCGAGCCGGACCTCGCTGTGGTCGCTGCTCACCCCCGTGCTCATGGGCGCCCGTCGGTTGGGGCTGGTCGACGTCAGCGACGACGACCTGCTCGTCGCCGCCGCGATGCTGGATGCCGAATCGGAGACGCTGCGACCGTCGTCGGAGCACTTCGTCAACCCGGCCAAGCTCGCCGCGCTCCAGCTCGCCGGGACGGTGCCCGTCGCCCTCGCCGACGGCCCTGTCGCGGCGCTCGCGGCGCGTCGGGCCTCGTCGATGTTCGCCCGCACGGCGCGCGTGCCGATGACGTGGGGTGAGCTGCCCGACGACGCGGCCGACCTCGTCGCGACGCTCGACGGCCCGTTCACTGCCGGCGCGGGGGAAGGCGCCGTCTCCGCGCCGGACGACATCTTCGCCGACCCGTTCCTCGACGCCCCGCGCCAACCGAGCCTCGGGTTCCTCACGCTGCACTCGGACGCGACGGGCGGGTCCGGCGCGGCGCGTGACGGAGCCGATGGCTTCTTCGTCAGCGATGCGCCCGGCGGAGCGAGTGGGCTGGGCGGCAACGGCACCGGTGGCGTGGGAGCACTGGCCTGGGTCGCGAGCGGCATCCAGGAGAGCGCTCGCGCGGCGGGAGCTGTCGTCGTCGAGATGCATCCCGACGCCGGCCCGGCCATCGCGCGGGCCGCGCAGCTCATGCACCGCGTCGACTTCACTGCGACGTACCTCGCGCTCGGGCAGGGCCTCGACCCCGCAGTCTCGCGTCACGTCACCGAACTGCGCGACCGGCTCGGCCGCTGACGTCCGAGCGCGCGGGCTCGCGGTCAGACCCATGTGCCCGAGGCGCGGCCGACGAGGCGGAGTGCGGCCTGCGACGGGCGCATCCTCCCGTCCCGTCACTGGGTAGGCTGAGTGGTATGAACACCGCTGCTTCGTCCTCATCAGGCTCCCCGTTCGACCGCGCGCACGTCGCGTCGATCGTCGACCACACCCTGCTCAAGCCGGAGGCGACGCGCGCGGACGTCGACGCCCTCGCCCGTGAGGCCGAGGCGCTCGGCGCGTACTCGATCTGCGTGTCGCCGTCGATGCTCCCCGTGGAGACGAGCGTCAAGGTTGCGACGGTCTGCGGGTTCCCCAGCGGCAAGCACACGAGCGCCGTCAAGGCCGCAGAGGCCGCAGAATCCGTGGCGCGGGGGGCTGACGAGGTCGACATGGTCATCGACGTGGGCGCCGCGAAGGACGGGCGTTTCGACGACGTCGAGGCCGACGTGCGGGCCGTGCGCGAGGCCACCGAGGGCCGCGTGCTCAAGGTCATCATCGAATCCGCAGCACTGAGCGATGACGAGATCGTCGCCGTCTGCCGTGCTGCCGTCGCGGCGGGCGCGGACTTCGTCAAGACGTCCACCGGCTTCCACCCCGCCGGCGGTGCGAGCGAGCACGCCGTCCGCCTCATGCGCCAGACCGTCGGCCCCGACATCGGCGTCAAGGCCAGCGGCGGAATCCGCGACGCTGCCGCCGCCCACGCGATGATCGCGGCCGGTGCCAGCCGTCTCGGCCTCTCGGGTACTCGGGTGGTTCTCGACGGGCTCGACGGCGACGCCACCGGCGCGGACGCCCCGCAGGCCGCGGCCGGTTACTGACCCGCCGCGGCCAGTACGTCAGGCGTCACGCCATGCCTGAAGCGCCCGAACTCCGACCGCGCTCGCGCGAAGGGTGACGTCTCGCTGCGGTTGAGCCCAGCCCGTCAGGGCGTCACAGCCGCGCGACGGTTCGGCACGCGCCACACGACGGCCGTGCCGCCACTGCGCCTCGCGCGGATGACGCAGGTGCCGCCGAGTCGCTCGGCCCGCGCGACGAGGTGGGCGATCCCCGAGCGTCGTTCGAGGTGCTCGGGCAGGCCGCGTCCGTCGTCGGTGACCTTGACGAGCACCTCGTCGCCGACGTCGAGCACGACCCGCACGGCGCTCGCGTGCGCGTGCCGCGCCGCGTTGCTCAGTGCCTCACGCATCACGGCGAGCAGGTCGGTGACGAGGGCGTCGTCGAGCGTCCAGTAGGCACCACTGACGCTGACGCTCGGCGCGAATCCGAGGGCGTCCTGCGCCTGCGCGGCGAGCTGGTCGACGGTGTGCGCGAGCGCCAACGCGGCGCCACCGGTGTGCAGGTCGAAGATCGCGCGGCGCACGTCGGTGACGGTCTCGTCGAGGTCGGTGATGACGGCGTCGAGCTTCTCGACGGCGACCTCGTCGTCGATGCGCGGCAGCGCACTCTGCACGCGCATGCCGGCGGCGAAGATGCGTTGGATGACGTGGTCGTGCAGGTCCTGCGCGATGCGGTCGCGATCTTCGAGGATGGCGACGCGTTCGGCCTCGGCGTGCCGGTAGGCGAGCAACGTCGCGACCGAGAGTCGGTCCGCGATCGTCTGCCCGATGGCCTCCATGGGTTCGGGGTCGAGCGAAAGCGTCGGGCGGTCCCAGGCGAACAGCAGCAGCTCCGGGTTCTCGCCGTCACTGGCGAGCGGCACGACCATCGCGCAGCGCATGCGCTCGTCGACGAGGCGCGCCGCGACGTCGTGCGTGAAGAATCGTGCGCGCGGCGCGAGGAGCAGTTCTTCGGCGAGGTCGCCGAGGCGCGCTGCGCTGCGGTGACCCGGCACGTGTTCGACGTGGTTGGCGGTGAGGATCGAGTCGAACCGCGCGACGACCTGCGGCCACGCTTGCGCCGGCGGCAGTTGCGAGAGGAGCTGCGCGGCCTCGGCCGCCGCGCGGTGCCAGCGCTCGCGGGCCCCCGCCTCGGCGAGCGTCCGAGCGTGCGCGATGGCGGACGCCGCGGCCGACGCGAGCGCCTCGAGCACCCGTTCGTCGCGGGCGGAGAACTCCTCGGCGTCGCGCTTGTTCGTCAGGTAGATGTTGCCGTAGACCTGCCCGCGGATGACGACGGGGCAGCCGAGGAACGACGACATCGGCGGGTGGTGCTCGGGAAAGCCGACGCTCGCCTCGTGCGCGGCGATGTCGGGCACGCGCAGCGTGTGCGGGTGGGCGATGATCGCGCCGAGGACGCCCTCGCCGTGGGGGCCGTCGCCGATGAGTGCGGCCGTCTCGGCGTCGATGCCGTGGATGACGACGTCGTCGAAGCGCCCCTCGGCGTTGAGCACGCCGAGCGCCCCGTACTGGGCGCCGGTGAGTTCCGCTGCGGTCTCGACGAATCGGCGCAGCAGTGGTTTGAGCTCGAGATCCTTGCTCAGTTCGATGACGGCGGCCAGCAGAGCCTCGTCAGGCTCGTTCGGCAAGACCGGATCGAAGGAGCGGATCGACGCGGTGACCATGCGCCGATGATAGGCACTCGACGCTGAACAGAGCCTCCCGCGTCGGCAGGACGACATCGCCGCGCTGCGGTGCATCCGACGTCGAGCGAATGGCGAGCGGGCCGGTGACGCTGATCGACCAGCACGTTCCGTCGATGAGCGCCTCGACCTGCACGGCCGCGATGTCGCGTCGCTGGGCGCCGCGTGTGACGCTCGGGTGGGCCGTCTCGACGACGACGTCGCCACCCGTAACACGCACGCCACAGGGCATGACGAACGGAAGAGCACCCCGCGAGACGCTGACGTGCGCCCGACCGGTCCGTCCCATGGCATCGAGCATCTGCTCCGGTGTCGGTTCGCTCGGTGAGGGCATGCTTCATCCTCACCCGCGCCTCACCGCAGCGCCCGGGGACCTTCGTCCTCACCTGCGCGCCGGTGATGTGGCAGGAACCTCCTGAGCTGACGCGGCGTCAGCGCCGTGTTTTGTGCATGGGCGTCGACATTCGGCTGCGTGACGACGGTGATCGGGACGCGCTCGTGCGGCTGCTGTGCGAGCAGCAGCCGGTGTCGGGGTATCCGGTGCGGTGGCCGCTGCCCGGGCCGGTCGAGGGCTTCATCTTCCGCGATCGTGACGAGATCGCGTGGGTGGCGTGTGACGCCGACGCGGCTGACGGGCTGGAACGAGACCAGGGTCAAGTCCGTCATGCGCCCATCCTGGGGGAGCGCGCGGCGCGAACTCAACGCAGCGGCCACAATGGGGTCATGACTGTGCGCGTGTATCTGCTCGACGACCACGAGATCGTCCGTCGCGGCCTGGCCGAGTTGCTGGCGTCATCGGGGCGCTGCGAGGTCGTCGGCGAGAGCGGCAGCGCAGAGGAGGCGACGCGGCGCATCCCGGCGGCGCGCCCCGACGTCGCCATCCTCGACGGCCGGCTGCCAGACGGCACGGGCATGGAGGTGTGCCGCGCCGTGCGCAGCGTCGACGAGAACATCCGCTGCCTCATCCTCACCTCCTACGACGATGACGAGGCCCTGCTCGCCGCGATCCTCGCGGGCGCGAGTGGGTACGTCCTCAAGCAGGTGCGCGGCGCCGACCTCATCGAGACGATCGAACGCGTCGCGGCGGGGGAGTCGCTGCTCGACACCGCCGACGCCGACGTCATCCGCGCGCGCCTGCGCGGTGACGGTGCCCTCGAGAGCCCCGAACTCGCCGCGCTCACCGAGCAGGAGAAGCGCGTGCTCGACCTCATCACGCAGGGGTACACGAACCGTCAGATCGCGGGGCGCCTGCACCTCGCGGAGAAGACGGTGAAGAACTACGTCACCAGCCTGCTCGCGAAACTCGGCCTCGAATCGCGCACGCAGGCGGCCGTCCTCATGGAGCGCCTGCGCCACCCGCACTGACGCCCATCGTTCGACGCCTCGAGGCTCGGGAGGCTCGCTCGCGCAGAGAGGTCCGTGAGAAGAAATGCCCGGCGTTCCGGGGTTGTCCCCGCCTGCGCCTAGGGTTGGGGCATGGCTCATTTCGACCTCGTCATCATCGGCACCGGCTCGGGCAACTCGCTCGTGACGCCCGACTTCGCCGACAAGCGCGTCGCCGTCATCGAGAAGGGTGTCTTCGGCGGCACCTGCCTCAACGTCGGCTGCATCCCGACGAAGATGTTCGTCCAGGCCGCCGAGGTGGCGCGCAGCGCGCGGGAGGCGTCGCGCCTCGGCGTCGACGCGCACGTCGATCAGGTGCGCTGGGACGACATCCGCGACCGCGTCTTCGAGCGCATCGACGCGATCTCCGCGGGCGGACGCGCGTACCGCGAGCGCGGCAGCGACGACGGCAACACGACCGTGTTCAGCGGCCACGCGCGCTTCACCGGCGACCGTACGCTGCGCGTCGAGGGCTATGACGAGGAGATCAGCGGCGACCAGATCGTCATCGCGACCGGCGCGCGTCCCAACATCCCGCCCGTCGTCACCGACAGCGGCGTGCCCTACGAGACGAGCGACACGATCATGCGCATCGAGAAGTTGCCGCGTTCGCTCGTCATCGCCGGCGCCGGGTACATCGCCCTCGAGTTCGCCCACGTGTTCTCGTCCCTCGGCGTCGAGGTGACGATGCTCGCACGCGGAAAGCGCGTGCTGCGCCACGCCGACGACGACGTCAGCCGCGTCCTCACCCACGCCGCCACCGACCAGTGGGCTCTCGAACGTGATGCGGTCATGGAGTCGATCGAACAGCGCGACGGGACGATCCGCGTGACGCTGAGAGGTGGGCGCGTCGTCGAGGGCGAGATGCTCCTCGTCGCCACGGGCCGCATCCCCAACACCGACGACCTCGGCCTCGAGAACACCCGCGTCGAGGTGCGCGACGACGGGCGCATCGTCGTCGACGAGTACGGACGCACGGGCGCTGACGGCGTCTGGTCACTCGGCGACTGCTCCTCGCGCTACCAGCTCAAGCACGTCGCCAACGCCGAGGAGCGCTGCGTCGCGCACAACCTCGTCCACCCCGACGACCTGCGCGCGTTCCCGCACGACGTCGTGCCGGCGGCGGTCTTCACGCACCCGCAGGTCGCCACCGTCGGGCTGACGGAGGACGAGGCGCGCGAGGGCGGGCACGCCATCACGACGAAGGTGCAGAAGTACGGCGACATCGCCTACGGCTGGGCCCTCGAGGACACGACGAGCATCTGCAAGGTCATCGCCGACAAGGCGACGAAGAAGCTGCTCGGCGTGCACCTCGTCGGCCCGGAGGCCTCGATCGTCATCCAGCCTGCAGTCCAGGCGATGTCGTTCGGGCTCACCGCCGACGAGATGGCACGCGGGCAGTACTGGATTCACCCGGCGCTCACCGAGGTGCTCGAGAACGCGCTGCTGGGGCTCGAATTCGACTGAGCCCCAGGATGCGCCCCGAATGAACCCCGGGGTGCGACGGCGAGACTGAGCCCCAGGATGCGCCCCGAATGAACCCCGGGGTGCGACGGCGAGTGAGCCCTGGCAGCGATGTCAGAGCGGCAGCGGCGTCCCGACCCCGGCGCGCTGGGCGGCCTCCTGTACCGCGACGGCCGCGGCAGCGTCCTGCAACCCGATCCCGACCGAGGCGTAGAGCGTCACGCGCGGGCGACGCTCACCGTGGGCGCCTGCGTCGCTGTCGGCGGTGCCGTGGTTGGTGACGCCGTTGTTCGAGGAGTCGTCGTTCCAGACGTGACGTTCTGCGTCATCGTCATCGGCATGTGCGGCGTCGCGCACGAGCACCTCGCCGAGCGTCTCGACGCTGCCGGTCTCGAGCACCCCGGCCATGAGGGCCGCGACGACGCACCCGTTGTCGGCCAGTGCCGTCTCGCGGTCGTCGACGACGACGCGTGCCTGAGCGACGAGGTCGCTCGGCACCTCGGATCGCTCGGCGCTGAACGAGCCCACAGAGATGACGAGGGCGCCGTCACGCACCCAGGTCGCCTCGAGCACGGGCGTCGTCGACGTCGTGCACACCGCGATGACGTCGGCGTCCGCGCACGCCTGCTCGACCGTGTCGACGAGTTCCATGTCGGGTGCGCCCTCGGGTTTCGTCGTATGCCAGCGCGCGACCAACTCGTCGGCACTCGCGCGGTTGCGCGCCGCGAGCCGGATGCGACCCACCGTGTGCTCACCGCCGACCGCGCACAACGCGTGCGCGTGCGCCTCGGCCTGCACGCCGCTCCCGACGATCGCGACATGAACACCGATGCCGTCCCGGGCACCGACACCTGCGCCGTCGGCCTCACCGACGTCGTCGCGCCCGCTCGAGTCAGGCGACCACAACGCCTCCATCGCGACGGCGCTCGCTGCCGCCGTGCGGCGTGTCGTCAGCGTCGTGCCGGCCATGACGCACGTCGGCACACCTGTCGTCGGGTCGAGCACCGTGACGAGCGCGTGCACCGCGGGCAGCCCCGCGCCGACGTTGCCGGCGTGTACCGAACCGAACTTGCTGACGGCCGGTGCGCTCGCCTCGGCCCGCGCGGCGTAGCAGAACGCGACGTCGTCGCCGCGCCCCGGCAGCAGCAGACGTGCGGGCAGCAGCGCTCCTCCGCGTCCGAGCGCGGTGAACGCCGCGTGCTGCGAGGCGTGCGCGACGTCTGCCGTGAACGCTGCCCGGACGTCGGATTCGCTGAGGTAGAGCAGAGTCGGCACGGCGGGTCCTTCGCTGGATCGAGGGAGTGTGACGGCGCCGTCGCGGTTGGCGGCGCGAGAGGCGCCACCTATTCTCGGGGTCATGAGTGACGAGAAGGAAACCGGATCGGGCGGGCACAGCGGCAACAACACGGCGATCTTCGCCGCGCTGGCGGCCAATCTGGGCATCGCCGTCACGAAGATCATCGCGTGGTTGCTCACCGGCATGAGTTCGATGCTCGCCGAGGGCATCCACTCCGCCGCCGATTCGGGCAACCAGATCCTCCTGCTCATCGGCGGCAAGAAGGCCCAGAAGGACGCGGACGAGGATCACCCGTTCGGTTACGGGCGTGAGCGTTACCTCGCTGGCTTCGTCGTCAGCATCATCGTGTTCTCCCTCGGTGGCCTGTTCTCGCTGTTCGAGGCATACGAGAAGTTCCATCAGATGCGCGAGCCCGGCGCGAAGCAGCCGTCGACGGACGAGGCCTGGTGGTGGGTGCCGATCGTCGTGCTCGTGCTGGCGATCCTCATGGAGGGCCGTTCCCTCATGACGGCGGTCAAGGAGGCACGCGAGCAGAAGGGCGAACAGAGCTGGGGGCAGTTCCTCAAGTCGGCGAAGAGCCCCGAGTTGCCTGTGCTCCTGTGCGAGGACTCGGCGGCCGTCACCGGTCTCGTCTTCGCCCTCGTCGGCATCTCGCTCGCCCTCGTCACGCAGAACGGCATCTGGGACGCCGTGGGCGCCGGCCTCATCGGCATCCTGCTCATCCTCGTCGCGATCTTCCTGTTCCGTGAGACGAAGTCCATGCTCCTCGGCGAGGCGGCGACCCCCGAGACGGTGCGCGACATCCGACGTGCCATCGAGTCGGCGGACGGCGTGAACCGCGTCATCCACATGAAGACGAGCCACCTCGGCCCCGAGGAGTTGCTCGTCGCCGTCAAGTTCGCCGTCGACAAGAGCGACACGGGTGAGGAGATCGCCCACGCCATCGACATGGCTGAACAGGCGGCACGTGCCGCGAAGCCCGACATGCAGTTGCTCATGTACCTCGAACCCGACATCGACCTCGGGCGCGTCGGCAGCCGTATCGGGCACCGCTCGTCCGCGGTGCACACCGACCTGCCCGACGAGCGGGTGAACGACGGCGGCTCCACCCAGCACGGTGCGACGCGCATCGAGGGCTGAAGCTCGGAGTCGATAGCTTCCCTCAGCGTATTTCGTGAGCCTCCCAGGTTTCTCTAGGCTGTGCGCATGATGCCCGCCGCTCCGCACCCGAGGCCTGACGCCATGCCGCCGTCGCACCGAAGCGCGCAGGTGCGCTGATGGCGGGCGGACTGTTCGCACTGCTCGACGACGTTGCCGCGCTCGCGCGCATGGCTGCGGCGTCCGTCGACGACGTCGCCGCCGCTGCCGGCAAGGCGAGCACGCAGGCCGTGGGCGTCGTCGTCGACGACACGGCCGTGACGCCGCGCTACGTGCAGGGTCTCGCCGCGGAACGCGAGCTGCCGATCATCGCGAAGATCGCGAAGGGCTCGATCCGCAACAAGCTGCTCATCATCCTGCCCGTCATCCTCGTGCTGTCACAGTTCTTGCCCATCGCGGTGACGATCCTGCTCATCCTCGGTGGCCTCTACCTGTCCTACGAGGGCGCGGAGAAGATCCATCACGCCCTCGCGCACCGCCGCGCCCACCGCGAGGAGACCCCGGCCGAGCACCTGGCCGAGGACGTCGCCACCGAGTCCGTCGACGAGAACAAGGTCATCGCCGAGGCCGTCCGCACCGACCTCATCCTGTCGACCGAGATCATGGTCATCTCGCTGCAGACCGTCGATCACGAACCCTTCCTCACCCGCACCATCGTCCTCATCGTCGTCGCGTTCCTCATCACCGCGCTCGTCTATGGCGTCGTCGCACTGATCGTCAAGATGGACGACGTGGGCCTGCACCTCGTCGAGTCGGGCAAGAACGAGAAGCTCGGCCGTGGACTCGTGGCAGCGATGCCCAAGGTGATGTCGTTCCTGTCGACGCTGGGCGTCGTGGCGATGCTGTGGGTCGGTGGGCACATCCTGCTGGCGAACTCCGCCGAACTGGGCTGGCACGCGCCGTACGACGCCGTCCACCACGTCGAGCACGCCGTGGCCGACGCCACCGGAGCGCTCGGGGGAGTGCTCGCCTGGCTGACGAACACCCTCATCAGCGCCATCGTCGGCGTCCTCGTCGGTCTCGTCCTCGTCGCCCTCGTGACGCCCGCGCTCGCCCGCCGCAGCGGCGAGGTGGCCGCCGCGCACTGAGCGATGCGGCGCCCCGGGCGGCCTGTCAGTGATGGCGGATAGACTGACGAGCACGCGTTCGGCGTGGGTGATGACACATGCGCGAAGCAGCCCAGAGGGGCGCGCCGGCGACGCCTGATCGAGAACGTCATTCGACAACCGAAGGGAACGACATCCCCATGTCCTTCGACTACAAGATCCGCGACATCAGCCTCGCCGAGGCCGGCCGCCACCAGCTGCGCCTCGCCGAGCACGAGATGCCCGGCCTCATGAGCCTGCGCGAGGAATACGCCGAGTCGCAGCCGCTCGCCGGCGCCAAGATCGCCGGCTCGCTGCACATGACCGTCCAGACGGCCGTCCTGATCGAGACCCTGACGGCGCTCGGCGCCGAGGTCCGCTGGGCGAGCTGCAACATCTACTCGACGGACGACGCCGCGGCCGCCGCCGTCGTCGTCGGCCCCGACGGCACGCCCGAGGACCCGAAGGGCGTCCCCGTGTTCGCCTGGAAGGGCGAGAGCCTCGAGGAGTACTGGGCCTGCACGAACGAGATCCTCACCTGGTCCGGTGACGACGCCCCCAACATGATCCTCGACGACGGCGGCGACGCCACGATGCTCGTGCACAAGGGCACCGAGTGGGAGAAGGCCGCCCAGGTGCCGCCCACCACCGAAGCCGACTCCGAGGAGTTCAGCGTCTTCAAGGCCCTCGTGCGCTCCACGATGGCCGACGACCCGCAGAAGTGGACGAAGGTCGGCGAGCGCATCAAGGGCGTCACCGAGGAGACGACCACCGGCGTGCACCGCCTCTACGAACTCGCGCGCGCGGGAGAACTGCTGTTCCCGGCGATCAACGTCAACGACTCCGTGACGAAGTCGAAGTTCGACAACAAGTACGGCACCCGCCACTCCGTCATCGACGGCCTCAACCGCGCCACCGACGTGCTCATCGGCGGCAAGGTTGCCGTCGTCGCCGGATACGGGGACGTGGGCAAGGGCGTCGCCGCCGCCCTCGCCGGACAGGGCGCCCGCGTCGTCATCACCGAGATCGACCCCATCTGCGCGCTCCAGGCCGCGATGGAAGGCTTCCAGGTGACGACGATGGACAAGGCCTGCGAGTACGGCGACATCTTCGTCACGACGACCGGCAACTTCGACATCATCACCGCCGACCACATGGCACGCATGAAGAACAAGGCCATCGTGTCCAACATCGGCCACTTCGACAACGAGATCGACATGGCCGGCCTCGCCAAGATCCCCGGCATCGAAAAGGTCGAGATCAAGCCGCAGGTCCACGAATGGACGTTCGACAAGGGCGCCGACGACGAACGCTCCATCATCGTGCTGTCCGAAGGCCGCCTCATGAACCTCGGCAACGCCACCGGCCACCCCAGCTTCGTCATGTCCAACTCGTTCGCCAACCAGACGATCGCCCAGATCGAACTGTGGACCAACGGCAACGCCTACACCGACAACGGCAAACCCCTCGTCAAGACGCTCCCCAAGCACCTCGACGAAAAGGTCGCCCGCGCCCACCTCAACGCCCTCGGCGTCGAACTCACCGAACTGCGCAAGGACCAAGCCGAATACATCGGCGTGGACGTTGCCGGCCCGTACAAGCCGGAGCACTACCGCTACTGACCGCGCGCAAGCGCGCGTCAGTAGCGGGAGTGCTACGGCTTGATTCTCTCTGGCGCTTCTTGTGGCCGGGCCCTGGCGGGCCCGTCTCACTGCGACACGCGGGCCGTCCACGTTGCGACGTGGTACGGCCCGCAGGATCCGGAACGCGCCGAGACTGGTCGGCGCGTCTTCCGGCTCGGCCCGGGGGGCCTCGCTCGGTACGACACGCGGGCCGTCCACGTTGCGACGTGGTACGGCCCGCACAATCCGGAACGTGCCGATGCTGGCCGGCTCGCAAGCTCGCCGGTCCAGTCTCGGCGCATTCCGGATTGATCCTGTTCGGCGCGTCTTCCGGCTCGGCCCGGGGGGCCTCGCTCGGTGCGACACGCGGGCCGTCCACGTTGCGACGTGGTACGGCCCTCGTGGCTGTCGCCGTTTCAACCGTGAGGCGTGCACAACTGCGATTTACGGTCACATTCGCGATTCCTGCCCACCTTCGCGATCGTCGTCCACCTGTGCGAATCACGTCCACATTCGGCCAGACAGAACGCACGCGCAGGCAGAGTGGCAACGAACGTCCCCGGGGACGGCAGGACGCGCGAAGAGGTCCGGGGAGGGCCCGCGGGCATGTGTGACAATGAGCCGAGGACGGCGCCCCACCGGGCGCACGCGCCGCACGAAGGAAGGGGCCCCCACGTGATGAACCGTGTGCTGATAGTCGACGACGACCCGGCACTCGCCGAGATGCTCGGCATCGTTCTGCGCGGCGAGGGCTACCACGTCACCCACTGCGGCGACGGCACGTCAGCGCTCGCCACGTTCCGCGACGCGAAACCCGACCTCGTCCTGCTCGACGTCATGCTGCCCGGCAAGAACGGCGTCGAAGTGTGCCGCGCCATCCGCGCCGAATCCGACGTCCCCATCGTCATGCTGACCGCCCGCACCGACACCCTCGACGTCGTCGCCGGCCTCGAAGCAGGCGCCGACGACTACGTCAACAAGCCCTTCAAACCCGCCGAACTCGTCGCCCGCGTCCGCGCCCGTCTGCGCCGCGGCGACGCCGAACCCGAAACCGTCACCATCGGCGACCTGACGATCGACCTCGCCGCCCACTCCGTCACCCGCGACGGCACCCCGATCTCCCTCACTCCCCTTGAGTTCGACCTCCTGCTCGCCCTCGCCCGCAAGCCATGGCAGGTGTTCAGTCGCGAAGTGTTGCTGGAACAGGTCTGGGGTTACCGCCACGCCGCCGACACGCGCCTCGTCAACGTGCACGTCCAGCGCCTGCGCGCCAAGGTCGAGAAGGACCCGGAGAAGCCCGAGATCGTCGTGACCGTGCGAGGTGTGGGATACAAGGCCGGTGCCAGCACACCCGCCACCTGAGGCACCCCGCAGCGTCCTACGACGCGCCTACGACGCGTCCCGCCGCGCAATCGGGCGCCTCGTCGCGTTCTGCGTGCGCAGCTGGCGACGTAGCCTGCACGTGCGCGTCATCAGCCTGACGATGCTCATGGGCCTCACCGTCGTCATCGCCGTCGGATCCCTCATGTACCAGGGCATCGCCGACGGGCTCGTGCGCAGCAAGACCGCGTCCGCGCAACAGATCGCGCTGAGCGAGACCGCTGACGTCCAGAGCGCGTTCGACGCGACCGACAAGACCGACATGACGACGCTCTACAACCTCTCGCGTGACTCCGTGCAACGCATCGCAAGCCCCCTCGACGACTCCGCGCGCCTCGTCATCCTCATGCGCGCCAGCGACAACACGCGCCCCGGCATCCCCCTCGTCGCGACGGCCCGTGCGCGCGGCTTCACCCCACCCGCCGACGTGCGCGGCGCCCTCGCCCGCGACCCCGCGCATCAGCAGAGGAAGATCGTCTCCCTCGACGCGACCGGCCGCCACATCCCCGCCGTCATGGTCGGCTCACGCGTCAGCATCCCCAACGCCGGCGCGTACGACCTGTATCTCATCTTCCCGATGGACAAGGAAGCCGACTCGCTCAGCATCGTGCGCACCTCGTTCGCCGCCGGCGGCCTCGCGCTCATCCTGCTCCTCGGCGCCTGCGCCTACCTCGCGACGCGCCTCGTCGTGACGCCCGTCCGCTCCGCCGCGCACGTCTCCGAGCGCCTCGCCGCCGGCAACCTCGACGAACGCATGCCGGTGCGCGGAGAGGACGACATCGCGCGCCTCGCGACGAGCTTCAACGCCATGGCCTCGAGCCTGCAACGTCAGATCGGCCAGCTCGAGGACCTGTCGCACCTGCAGCAACGCTTCACCTCCGACGTCTCGCACGAACTGCGCACACCGCTGACGACGATCCGCATGGCCGCCGACATGATCCACGACTCACGCGGCGACTTCGCGGCGCACGTCGCGCGTTCTTCCGAACTGCTGTCGAAGGAGCTCGACCGCTTCGAGTCGCTGCTCGCGGACCTGCTCGAGATCAGCCGATTCGACGCCGGCGGCGCCGTGCTGAGCCGCACACCCACGTCGATGCGCCAGCTGTGCGCCGAGGTGAACGACATGCACGCGCAGCTCGCCGACAAGCTCGGCTGCCGCCTCGTGCTCGACGCGCCGAACGACGTCACGATCGACGTCGACCGCCGCCGCGTCGAGCGCATCCTGCGCAACCTCGTCGCCAACGCCATCGAGCACGGCCAGGGCCAGCCCGTCGTCGTGACGTTGCGCGCCAACTCGACTGCCGTCAGCGTCAGCGTCCGCGACTACGGCATCGGACTCAAGGAGGGCGAGGCGGACAAGGTCTTCGACCGGTTCTGGCGCGCCGACCCCGCCCGCGCCCGCACGACGGGCGGCACGGGCCTCGGATTGTCGATCTCTCTCGAGGACGCCCGCCTGCACGACGGTTTTCTCGAGGCGTGGGGCGCACCCGGCGAGGGCTCCTGCTTCCGGTTGACGCTGCCGCGCGTGCAGGGCGTCGCCATCGCCGCGAGTCCGGGCCCGCTGCAGCCCGGCCTCACCGCGAGGACGAAACAGATCTCGAGCGGCACGATGCGCACCTCCGACGGCGGGGCACGCCTCGCGTCGGGCTACCCGGTCGCGATCGATGCGAAGAAGCGCTCGAACGCGCTGCCCCAGGTCATCGACGGTGAGGGCGCCGTCGACGCCGAGGACCCACGATGAGCCCGCGACGCAGGCCGCCGCGCGCCCTGGTGGCCGTGGCTGCCGCGGCGAGCGTGTTCGCGACCGCCGGGTGCGTCGGGTTGCCCTCGACGTCGAGCGTCGCGCCGGGCAAGGCCGTCGACGCGAAGGACGACAGCGAACCGCTCGCCGTCGAGCCGCTGACGGCGTCGGCCTACGACGATCCGCGCCAGATCGCGACTGGTTTCCTGCGCGCCCAGATGTCCGCGCACGACGACTACCAGGCTGCCCGCACCTTCCTCACCGGCGACGCGAGCCGTCGCTGGAAACCGGGCACCGCCGTCACCGTCTTCGCGGGCGACAGCGACATCACGGCCACCCGCCCCGACACGACGACGGTGCGTCTCAGCGTCCCCGTCGTCGCGACGATCGACGCCGATGGCCACCTCGTGCGCCAACCGTCGACGACCCGCCGCGACCTGCGCTTCACGGTGAGTTCCACGGCCGGGGGATGGCGCCTCAGCCAGGTGCCCGACGGGCCGGGCGTGTGGATCAGCAGCACGGACGTCGCGCGCCTGTTCAGCCGCGTCAACGTGTACTACCCGGCCGCCTACGGACGCTCGCTCGTACCCGACCCGCGCCTGCTGCCGCGCCAGGGTCTCGCGACGGCGCTCGCGCGCGCGGCGCTCTCCGCCCCACCGCAGTGGCTGCGCCCCGCCATCGCGACGAGCCTGCCGACGGGGACGGCGCTCGCCGTCGACG